>NZ_JBFSUL010000029.1:0-55110 GCF_041467395.1 Vibrio sp. 10N.247.310.98
TTTGGACATAAAAAGACCCCCAATAATTGGTGTCCAACTATTGGGGGTCAGTTCATTGATGCGGGCTTTTTGTATATATGACGGAATGGGTTAGCTTTGTTGACTAAGAAGAGGCGTCGTTAAGATCTTGTTTAATGCATCTAAGTGACTGTTCTCTAAAGTATCGTTACTTGAGCAACGTACGCCAAGGTCCTGTAGCTTGCCATCGCCAATACCATAAACCACACCATGGATTTCAACGTCTTGGCCACGCTCCCACGCATTTTGCATAATGGTTGAGTTACCTAGGTTATAAACCTGTTCTGCGACGTTAATTTCGCATAACTTGTCACCCCATTGTTCACGAGGAAGCCCCTCGATTTGCTTGCGGTATTTTAGGTAATTGTCACGGATGTGCAGTAACCAGTTGTTGATAAGACCAAGTTTCGGGTTATCAATCGCCGCGTTAACACCGCCACAACCGTAGTGACCACAGACAATAATGTGTTTCACTTTAAGCACATCTACTGCGTACTGAACAACAGATAGACAGTTTAGGTCTGTATGAACCACTTGGTTGGCCACGTTTCGGTGAACAAACAGTTCTCCAGAATATAAGCCAGTCAGGCGCTCGGCTGGAACTCGGCTATCTGAACAACCTATCCATAGAAAACCAGGGCTTTGACCCTCTTCAAGCGTTGTAAAATACTCAGGTCTTTCAGAGCGAATTTCTTCAGACCATTTGGAATTGTTCTCAAAAAGCTGTTTTATTTCTGGCATCTTGCTTCTTACATCCCTCAATTAAGATGCTTAACTATACACAATGTTACAAATTCAATCTCGTAAAAACTGCGTCAAAATGTACTCATCTGACGTGTTCTAGTACGGAAAATCATAAACTTAGCCCACTATCAATAATCCGGTTATAAGACATGAATAATGTGATTGAATTAACACTTTCTGAACACTTGATACATTTGCTAAAGTGATAAGGTTTGTCATTTCATCATCAGGAAGGTGTGTTTTGTTTGGAAGTCGTTTTACGGATATCAATCTCAAAGGGGATATGTTTGGCGGTGTAACTACAGCCATCATCTCGTTACCTTTAGCATTGGCATTTGGTGTTGCTTCTGGCGCGGGAGCTGAAGCTGGCTTGTGGGGCGCCATTATGGTTGGCCTATTTGCAGCATTGTTTGGCGGTTCGAGTAGTTTGATTTCTGAACCTACCGGCCCGATGACGGTGATCATGACTGCCGTAATGACGAGTATGGTTGCTAAATATCCTGAAACGGGTATGGCAATGACCTTTACTGTCGTGATGATGGCCGGTGCATTCCAGATATTACTTGGTACGTTAAAGCTAGGAAAATACGTCACTTTGATGCCATATAGCGTGATCTCCGGATTCATGTCGGGCATTGGCGTTATTCTGATTATCTTGCAGCTGTCTCCATTGTTAGGGCATGCCGCTCCATCCGGTGGTGTAATGGGCACGCTCTCTGCTTTACCTGATACGCTAGCAAACTTAAAAGTGAGTGAGCTATTTCTAGGTGCTCTGACACTCGGTATTCTTTTTGGCTTCCCCGCTAAGTATCGTAAGTATGTGCCTGCTCAACTGGTCGCGTTAGTGGCTGTAACGCTCTTGTCCGTCATTATTTTTGATACCGACTCTATTCGCCGTATTGGTGAAATCCCAGCTGGTTTACCTTCCCTCGTTATCCCTACGATCAGCGCTGAACAGTTTACTACTATGGTTATCGATGCCTTGGTGCTTGGTACATTAGGTTGTATTGATACGCTTTTGACCGCGGTTATCGGAGATTCATTGACTCGTAAAGAGCATGACTCAGACAAAGAGCTTCGTGGTCAAGGCATTGCCAATATGATCTCTGGCCTGTTTGGTGCACTACCTGGCGCGGGTGCTACTATGGGGACTGTAACCAATATTCAGGTGGGAGCGCGTTCTCCGCTTTCAGGTGTTATTCGAGCTTTAGTACTTGCGCTCGTGGTATTGGTTGCAGGTGGTTTAACAGAACCGATTCCTATGGCAGTGCTGGCTGGTATCGCGATGTATGTTGGTTTCAATATCCTAGATTGGAGCTTTATCCAGCGCGCGCACAAGGTTAGCTATGCCGGCATGGGCGTGATGTACGGCGTGATGCTATTGACTGTGTTTGTTGACTTGATTATTGCCGTTGGACTGGGTGTGTTTATCTCGAATATTCTGATTATTGAAAGATTAAGCCGAGAGCAAGCCAGACAAGTTAAGGCGATCAGTGATGGTGATGATGAAGACGATATCCCATTGACTGATAGCGAACGTCAGTTACTCGATAGTGCCAATGGTAAGGTGCTATTCTTCTACCTATCAGGGCCGATGATATTCAGCGTTTCAAAGGCGATTTCACGTCAGCACTCAAGTATCTCTGACTATGAAGCGATGATTCTAGACCTGACAGATGTACCTATGATTGATGTCACTGTTGGCCTAGCGCTAGAGAATGCGATTAAAGATGCATTGGATGCGCAGTGTGAGGTGTATCTGCTGTGTCCTAATGAGAATACTCGTCAACAACTAGAGAAGTTCCACGTGATTGACCTAGTACCTGAATCCAACACTTATCGATTCAGATATGAAGCCCTGACGGCAGCAACAAGCTATGTCGACAGAGATGAGCATCAATTTGAGTCAGTTTAATTTTTCAGTAATAAGCTGATATGAATGACCTGATATGAATAAGCCATAGACGCTCACTTCAAGACTGATCATTAATGCCGTTAAGTGAATCACTTAGCGGCATTTTTATATTTATTGAACGTTGATTTAGTCTTCACCTAGCCAAGACGCTTATTTGTTTTCGAAAGAAACTCTCACACGATATTTGTATTAATCGTCAATCAACGATAAACTTGTTTGCAAAATGGCCGAGTTAACAAGTTTGGGTTAGTTTTCTGCTAGCTCGTTTTAAGCATTACTCTCTTCCTCAAGCTCGGTCGTCTACATCTTATCTATAGCAAATGGCAGTCTATCTCTATGTATGCATTAGAAATTGAGCAATTAAGAAAAACTTATGCTGGGGGCTTCGAGGCTCTTAAGGGCGTTAGTTTACAAGTAGAAAAAGGCGACTTTTACGCACTACTTGGTCCCAATGGTGCGGGTAAATCAACCACCATTGGTGTTATCTCTTCACTGGTAAATAAAACGTCAGGCAAGGTTAAAGTGTTCGGCTACGACATTGATACCGATCTGGAATTGGCGAAGCAGAACTTAGGCCTTGTGCCTCAAGAGTTTAACTTTAACCCGTTTGAAACCGTTGAACAGATCGTGCTGCAACAAGCGGGTTATTACGGCGTGCCAAAAGCATTAGCGAAAGAGCGAGCGAAAAAGTACCTATCTCAACTCGATCTGTGGGAAAAGCGTGGCGAACGCGCGCGTAACTTGTCTGGTGGTATGAAGCGTCGTTTGATGATCGCGCGTGCATTGATGCATGAACCTCATTTGTTGATCCTTGATGAACCGACAGCAGGCGTTGATATTGAACTACGTCGTTCAATGTGGGAATTCCTAAAAGAGATCAATGAGAAGCAGGGCATTACCATTATCTTGACCACGCACTACCTAGAAGAAGCAGAAATGCTGTGTCGCAACATTGGTATCATCAATCGCGGTGAGCTGATTGAGAACACAACAATGAAAGCGCTGTTGGGCAAATTGAGTGCTGAGACCTTTATTCTGGATCTGGAAGAGGGCACGACTGAACCTAAGCTTGAAGGCGTGAATAGCCAAGTGATGGTCAATGGCTCGCTAGAAATCGAAATCGACAAGAACCTAGGTTTGAATACCATCTTTGCTCAATTGAGCGAGCAACAGGTTAAAGTCCTCTCTATGCGTAACAAAGCAAACCGTCTAGAAGAGCTATTTGTGAGTATCGTCCGTGAGGGGAGTAAATAATATGTACAGCCTATATTGGACCGCTTTCTGCAGTTTGTTGACCAAAGAGATCAATCGCTTTACTCGTATCTGGGTGCAGACTCTGGTGCCGCCAGCGATTACCATGACGCTTTACTTCATCATCTTCGGTAACCTGATTGGTGCGCGTATTGGTGAAATGAACGGCTTTAGCTACATGGAATACATTGTTCCCGGTCTGATCATGATGTCGGTGATCACCAACTCATATTCCAACGTTGCTTCATCGTTCTTTAGTGCCAAGTTCCAGAAGAACATTGAAGAGCTGCTTGTAGCGCCTGTTCCTAACTACGTGATTATCGCCGGCTTCGTAATGGGTGGTGTGGTTCGTGGCTTGTTAGTGGGTACCATAGTAACCTTCGTGTCGTTGTTCTTTGTCGACTTACAAGTTGACCATTGGGGCGTGATCATTGCGACGGTATTTTTAACGTCGGTAGTATTCGCTTTGGGTGGCTTGATTAACGCGGTATTCGCACGCACGTTTGATGATATCTCTATTATCCCAACCTTTATCTTAACGCCGCTGACGTACCTTGGTGGTGTGTTCTACTCGATCAGTCTATTGCCTGAATTCTGGCAAGGTGTATCGAAGTTGAACCCTATCGTGTACATGGTTAACGCGTTCAGATATGGCTTCTTGGGTGTGTCTGATGTGGGGATCGTGACGTCGTTTGGCGTACTAGGTGTGTTTATCGTGCTGTTGTATGGCATTGCACACTACCTAGTGACAAAGGGTATTGGCTTACGTAGCTAACCTTTGGTTCATCTAAGTAACAGGTAAAGAAAAAGGTCGATATAACATCGACCTTTTTTTGTTTTGCGTTAAGAGCAGAAGCCGACTATTCAGTCGTTTCTTCTTTCACTTCTTCTTTGGTTTCCGTTACCAAATCGAGAACTTGGTTATCGATAAGACGCGTCTTACCTAGGAAAGCCGACATTAGAATCACTGCTTGAGTTGATTCTGAAGTGATCGCTTGCAGAGTTTTAGCATCACAAATGAAGATTTCGTCAGGTTGAAGATCTGCAGCGCGTAGCTGGTCAGTAGCATCTTCAATCACTGATGCGTAATCATCGCGACCACCACGAATAGCGCTGCTGATCCAGCGCATAGTACGCGCTAAAACGGGCGCTCGTTGGCGCTCGTCAATCGTTAGGTTGCTATTGCGAGAGCTCATTGCCAAACCATCCATTTCACGAACGGTCGCAACGCCGACAACTTCAATGTCTAATGCTAAATCAGTGGTCATCTGGCGAATAACAGCAAGTTGCTGAAAGTCTTTCTCGCCGAAGCATGCAAAGTCTGGCTGAACGATATTAAACAGTTTAGTGACAATGGTTGATACACCACGGAAGTGACCTGGACGAGAGGCACCTTCAAGCATGTGAGATATGCCAGGGACCTCAACAAACGTCTGCTTGTCTAATCCATCTGGGTACATCACCTCTGGCGTTGGTGTAAATACTAGCTCAACCCCTTCACCTGTTAGTTTGCTTAAATCTGCTTCTAACGTTCGAGGGTAGTTGTTTAGGTCGTCTGCACGGTCAAACTGCATTGGGTTTACAAAGATGCTTACCACAACGATGTCGGCCAGTTCACGAGCTTTCTTTACCAGAGTCAGGTGGCCTTCATGCAGGTTTCCCATTGTCGGTACAAAAGCAACCGTACGTCCATCACGCTTAAACTGTTTAATCTGCTCACGAAGAGCCGCTATTTCAGCAAAAGTTTGCATACTTACTCCTAAGCGATTGTATGAGCTTCATCAGGGAAGCGCGCGCTCTCTACTTCTTCTTTGTATAGAGCTACTGCCTTACGCATATCACCTGTTTCTGCTAGGAAGTTCTTAGAGAACTTCGGCATGTAGTTCGCAGAAATACCGAACATGTCATGCATAACCAAGATCTGACCATCGGTAACATTACCTGCGCCGATACCGATAACCGGTACGTCACAAGCTTCTGTAATTCGTTTTGCCAATGAAGCTGGCACACATTCAAGTAGAACGATTTGAGCGCCTGCGTTTTGCAGTGCTAACGCGTCAGCAACCATTTTGTCGGCTTGCTCGTCGTCACGACCTTGAATCTTGTAACCACCAAAGATGTTCACAGATTGAGGCGTTAAGCCTAAGTGCGCACATACTGGTACTGCGCGTTCTGTTAGCATTTTCACAGTATCAACCAACCAGCTTCCGCCTTCGATTTTTACCATGTTCGCGCCAGCACGCATCAAGGTAGCTGCGCTCTCACAAGCTTGTTCTGGCGTTGCGTAGCTCATGAAAGGCATGTCAGCCATAAGAAGACAGTTCGGGCTACCAGCACGCACTGAGCGAGTATGGTAAGCAATGTCTTCAACAGTTACTGGTAATGTATCGTTATGGCCTTGTAAAACCATACCCAGTGAATCACCGACAAGCAGAACTGGCATTTCTTGGCTTTCGAATAATTGAGCAAAGCTCGCATCATAAGCTGTCGAAGTCGCGAATTTACGGCCTTCACGTTTGCATTTGATCAGGTCGTTAATGGTTACTTTTTTCATTGGTTTTCCTTAATGCGCTTGGCTATTGTTGCCAAACATTGAGCCCGTTCTTATCTACTATTTTCAGTAGTTCTGTCAGCTCAGTCCCATCAGGGAGTTGTAAACTTGGTGCGATTTCAGCAAGCGGGTAGAGTACAAACTCTCGTTCTTTCATTCCATAATGAGGAACGATTAAGCGCTCTGAATCGATCACCTCATTGCCGTATAGCACAATGTCGAGATCCAAGGTTCTTGGTCCCCAACGTTCGTCTTTACGGACACGCCCTTGCTCTAGTTCGATCTTTTGAGTGCAATCAAGCAGTTCAATTGGCGTTAATTCGGTTTGGATAGCGACTACCGCGTTGATGTAGTCTGGTTGATTTTGCGGTCCCATTGGAGTGCTACTATATAGCTGAGAGGTCGCAATAAACGTTGATCGCGGTAGGCTTTTTAGCGTTTCGATAGCCAAATTTGCTTGGCTAACTGGGTCGGCAAGGTTGCTGCCGACCGCAATGTAAGCAGTTATCATTCTGATTGCTTACTCTTTTTGTTTCGGTAAGTCTTACGGCGACGATGGCCTGACTTTGATGGTGCTGCAACGTCGTTAGCCATTGCTTGACGCATGTTACGACCTGCAGTCTGATAACGCTCCCACCATTTTGCTAACTCTTTGGTTTCGCCACCTTCAATCTCACCACGCATTTCTAGGAAATCGTAGCCTGCACGGAATTTGTTTAATTCCATTAGACGAACAGCGCGTTTACCGTTGCGACGAGGCAGTCGAAGTTGCAGTTGCCAAACTTCGCGAATGGTTGCTGTGTGACGACGAGGAATCGCAATAGACTTTACTTGCTGATCTAGAATGATGTTACTCGCTTCCATGATCGCATCGTAGTGTGCCATACCCTGTTCAGCGACAAGTTTGTCTGCCAGCTTGTTCATTGGGTACCAAAGCATAGCTGCGAACATGAATGCTGGGTTTACTCGCTTACCATCTTCGATGCGAAGGTCGGTTGAATCGAGAACCAAATCAAGCATCTGCTCTGTGTGTGAGTCGTAATCTTCGGTGAAGTGCTCCGCTACCGTTGGGAACATCTGTTGGAATAGATTGTACTCGCGCATCAAGTGGTATGTTTCTAAACCGTGACCTGATTGCAGTAATTTCAGAGACTCTTCGTAAAGGCGCGCTGCTGGGATATCTCTTAGAAGGTGAGCTAACTCTTCAATCGGGTCAGCCGTGTCTTCTTCGATGTCGAAATCCAGTTTAGCGGCGAAGCGCATTGCACGTAGCATACGTACTGGGTCTTCGCGGTAACGCGTTTCTGGATCGCCAATCAGGCGGATCAGTTTATCTTCTAAATCTTCTACACCACCCGCGTAATCGTGGATGCTGTAGTCTGCAATGTTGTAGTACATCGCGTTGATTGTGAAATCACGACGCTCTGCATCTTCATCAACACTGCCGTACACGTTATCGCGAAGTAGCATGCCTTCTTTCGATTGTGCAGAAACGTTCTTCGATGGTTCTTGGTGGTGACCACGGAAAGTTGCCACTTCAATGATGTCGCGACCAAACATGATATGTGCCAAGCGGAAACGGCGACCGATAAGACGACAGTTTCTGAAGAGGTGTTTGATTTGCTCTGGCGTTGCGTTGGTCGCAATATCAAAATCTTTTGGCTGAGAGCCTAATAAGATATCGCGCACACCACCACCGACTAGAAATGCGTCAAAACCCGCACCATTCAGGCGATATAGCACTTTTAGTGCGTTGTCGCTGATCTGCTTGCGTGAAATATTGTGCTCTTGACGAGTATAAATATTCAGAGCTAATTCGTGGAATCCGCGTTGTTCGCTTGGGGTATTGTCGTTTGTATTCATTAGTTTAGAACAAAGTAGGTATCGCCAACTTTGTTTTTCTCTTAGTCCAAAGTGGTAGTGCAGAGTTTAATTGCGGCTAATAATAGCTTAGCGCGAGCCATTTGAGAACATCGTCTGCTTAACCACAGTGGTTGGTTATGGCATTTTTATGTGTCGTTTTTGCTATTTGCCGTGAGTTTCGAGCTAATTACAGTGCTCTTTTTGTAAACTATCAGGTAACTGACTGACGTTCCATTGTTGGCAGCCCCACAATAAAATCTCATCCATTGAAGCCTCATAAAGGGCCGTCGGGATATCAAAACCTAAGAATCGCATCGCGTTGAGTAACGTTGGTTTTGGGTTGTCTAGATCTATCGCGGTGGCATGGTTCTGTTTTGACAGTTTATTCCCCAAGCCATCGGTTGCCAATGGTAAGTGCAAGTAGCTCACTGTTTTTTGCTTGAGCGTCTTATACAAACTGATTTGTCGACCTGTTGGTTCTATCAGGTCTGCGCCTCTTACGACTTCTGTTACTCCTTGGTCGATGTCATCAAGAACAACGGCCAAGTTATAGGCAAACAATCCATCTCTGCGTTTAATAATAAAATCTTCTTCAGCTAGTGCTTTAGGGATTTGAATGGTGCCGTGGCGAACATCATCAAAGGACTCCACTGGAAAGTCCATGCACAAGCGCACCGCCTGTTCACCTGAATCGATTAGGTCTACATCTCGACAGTGACCATTGTAAAAGCCGCCCAAAGCCTTTATCTGCTTGCGGGTGCATTGGCAGTAGTAGGCTTGATTGTCAGCAACCCATTGATCGATTTGAGCTTGATACAAGTCATGACGTTGGCTTTGATAGACGACTTCACCATCCCAAAATAGATGGTAAGCCTCAAGCGTCTTAAGAATGAGGTCTGCAGCACCGGCCATTTCTCTTGGTGGGTCGAGGTCTTCCATACGAACTAACCATTTTCCTTGGTTAGATTTCGCTTGAAAGTAGCTACCAAGAGCAGCAACAAGTGAGCCAAAATGAAGAGGACCTGACGGTGATGGTGCAAAGCGCCCGATATAATTCATGAGTGAACAACCTAATCTAAATGGTACCGCAGTAGCCGATTCTTAAGACGTTTGACAAGAGCTTTAATGCCTAGAACTAAGGCTTAAAGCTGCTATTTACTATCAAGCGTGTGAAATACTTCGCTTGGATAACAAACAAAAAAGGGAGCCAAGGCTCCCTTTCTTTACATCTGCAAGAATTAACCTTGCATCTGTTTTTCTTTGATCTCTGCAAGTGTTTTACAGTCAATACAAAGATCAGCAGTTGGACGAGCTTCAAGGCGACGAATGCCAATCTCGATACCGCAAGAATCACAGAAGCCGAAATCGTCTTCTTCGATCTTGTCTAATGTCTTCTCAATTTTTTTGATAAGACGACGTTCACGGTCACGGTTACGTAACTCTAAGCTGAATTCTTCTTCTTGAGAAGCACGGTCAACTGGGTCTGGGAAATTCGCTGCTTCGTCCTGCATGTGGTGCACAGTACGATCAACTTCTTCCCTGAGCTGGTTGCGCCAAGCTGCTAAAATTTTTGTAAAATGTTCCGTTTGCTCAAGTGACATGTACTCTTCACCTGGCTTCTCTTGGTACGGTTCAACACCTGCGATGGCTAGGATGCCTAGCGCTTTTTTCTTAGATTCTGGCATACAGCATCTCCTATTTACACCTAGTCAACTGCAAAGCAGCTAATTTTAAGGCGGGTATCTATAGCAGAAAGAACGAATGGTGGCAAATACTCTTATTCAAACTTGCAATCAATGTGATTAGTTCAGCATCTTTGCTTAGCTATTGATAAATTCAACAGCTTGTTTTAGTTGTATTTGAGTACTGCTGAGCTCTGCTTTATAGCAAAGCACTTCAACTCCAGCGTCTTGTGCTTGTTTTAGTAATAACGAATATTTGGCGTCTATATGGTGTGCCGCAGACACTTTTTCAATACCTGAATGTAAAACAGTGAATAAAAGTACGGCTCTATTTCCAGATTCGACCATTTCTGTGAGTTCACGCAGATGTTTTTGGCCTCTGGTTGTGACCGCATCAGGGAAAAAACCTTGCCCTTTAGTTGACGTTTCTAGCTCGTCGAGCAAAGTGACGCTTTTCACTTCGATATAGCAAGGCGGCTTTTCGTTATCTTCAAGCAGAATATCAATGCGACTATTCTCGCTGCCATATTTCACTTCGGTTCGTAACGCGTTATAACCTAAGAGTTCAACTATAGTCCCATTTTCAATTGCTTCCACCGCTAGCTGGTTTGCCCGCGCAGTATTTACACAAATACGATGACCTTTGTCTGTTTCTGAGATCTCCCAGCTGTTTGGGTACTTTCTTTTTGCATTATCGGAGGTTGAGTACCACACCGTATTGCCAGGAGTCGCACATCCTGTCATTGCTCCAGTGTTAGCGCAGTGAATAGTGCGTTCGCTGCCGTCAGGAAGTTGGATGTCAGTGAGAAAGCGTTTATAGCGTTTAATAAGAGTCGCTGGCTCTAATGGCGGATTGAAGTGCATATTACTTATTTAGACAGGTAGGTTTTTATGTACAATGTTGCCAACATTACACCACAAGGTTCTCCCATTGCCACAACTGCCCATAGAAGCTGTGATGCCAGATCTGCTCGCTGGCGTAGAAACACACACTCAACTTATTCTAAAGGCCGCTCCCGGTGCGGGTAAGTCAACATTCTTCCCTTTACAGTTAGTTAAGACCAACGCCGTTCAAGGCAAAATCATCATGCTTGAACCGAGGCGTTTAGCGGCAAGGAATATTGCCACTTACTTAGCGAGCCAATTGGGAGAAAAGGTGGGAGAGAGCATTGGCTTTAGAGTTCGTGGTGAATCTAAAAGCAGCAGTACGACTCGCTTAGAGATTGTTACTGAAGGGATCATGACAAGAATGATCCAAACCGACCCTGAATTGACAGGGGTTGATATGGTGATCTTTGATGAATTTCATGAGCGCAGCATTCACGCAGATACCGCATTGGCGTTTAGCTTAGAGATCCAAGAGGCGTTGCGTGACGATCTGAAAGTGGTAGTGATGTCGGCAACTTTAGATCAACAAGCTCTGCAAACTTTGCTGCCGAATGCCAAATACGTTGAATCACAAGGTCGCACCTTTCCGGTCGATTTCCGTTATCAGCCTCTTAACGCAAATGAATATCTAGCCCCTAAAATGGCTAACGTGATTCGCTCTCTGATGGAGAAAGAGTCAGGCTCACTTCTGGCCTTTTTGCCGGGCGTTTCTGCGATTAAGCAGGTGGAATCTCAACTAGAACAATTCGCCAATGATATCGATGTGTGTCCTCTGTATGGGCAACTCAGCTTTTCTCAACAGCAGAAAGCGATCGCGCCATCAGAGAAAGGGCGTCGAAAGGTGGTGTTAGCGACCAATATTGCTGAGACTTCTTTGACGATTGAAGGTATTCGATTGGTGGTTGATTCCGGGCTTGAACGTGTGGCGAAGTTCGATCTGAAAACCGGTATTACTAAGCTTGAGCAAGTGAAAATCTCGCAATCTTCAGCTGAACAACGAGCGGGCCGTGCGGGACGAATTGAAGAGGGCTTGTGCGTTCGTTTGTACAGCGAAACGCAGCTGATGCAGCAACCAGCTATACCAGAACCTGAAATTCTTCATTCTGATTTGTCTTCGCTGGTGTCTGAATTGACGCAATGGGGCGCTGCGAGTGCTGATGAACTGCAATGGTTAGACGTTCCACCCAAAGCTTCTATCGGGCAAGCCAAGCAACTCTTACAGACTCTTGAATTGTTAGACGATAATGGTCAATTTACGGCATTAGGAAAACAGGTCCAACGTTTAGGTCTAGAGCCTCGTATTGCCAGCATGTTGGTTAAAGCGCAGCAAGGTAGTCCTGCTCTGTTGAATGTCGCGATTGTTGCTGCTGCTTTGCTGGAAGAGCCGGAGCGCAATGTGACGGATATTCAACACTCTTTGCATCGACTTAAGCAAAGAAAACATTCCAAAAATAGCGTTGTGATGCAGCGAGCGAAAAGTCTCGCGAGCAAACTCAATCATCACTTAGATTTGTCACAAGCTGACGAATCATTGCTACCATTAGTGCTTTGTTTTGCCTTCCCAGACCGGATTGCACAAGTGAGAAGCGCGACCAGCAGTGCTTTCCTTTTGGCGAATGGCCACGGTGCTGAGGTTCGTGATGATGATCCACTGGCGAACAATAACTATATCGTAGTGATTGATTTGATGCGCAGCACAGGGCGAGCCAGTCAGATTTTCTTAGCCACCGCGGTTGATATCGCACAGTTAGAAGCTGAATTTCCAAAACTGTTTGTGCGTTCCGATTACGCCGATTGGGATGAGAAACGTGGCCGTTTAGTTGCTGAGCAGCGTGTATCTCTGGGCAAGTTGATTATCAGCACCAAAGCTTTACCTGATCCCGATGCGAATCAGGCGAGCCAAGCGCTGCTCAATTATGTCGCTCGATGTGGGTTGGATCGCTTAAATTGGACAGCTTCGGCTAAGCAGTTGGTTGAGCGTGTACGTAGTGCAGAGCTTTGGATGCCTGAGCATGATTGGCCAGCGATGGACGATGCGAGTTTGATTGAACACCTTGATGAGTGGCTATCTCCCTATCTGAATGGCATTAAGTCGGCAAAAGGACTGTCTAGTGTTTCGATTGAGCAAGCATTGTCGGCTTATCTTGGTTGGCCTTTGAATCAAGAAATCGACCAATGGTTGCCAACGCACTATCTGATGCCAACAGGCAGCAAGAAGGCCATTCGTTATCAATATCAATCTGAACCAGTGATCTCAGTGCGAATGCAGGAAGTCTTTGGCGAACAAGACTCGCCATTGATCGCGCAAGGGCGTAAAAAAGTAGTGCTTGAGCTCCTTTCTCCAGCACAGCGACCACTACAAATTACTCAAGATTTAGCTGGCTTTTGGGCTGGCGCGTACAAAGAAGTACAAAAAGAGATGAAGGGCCGTTACCCAAAACATCCTTGGCCGGATGACCCTGCTAACCATGTAGCAACCACTAAAACCAAACGACAGTTGAATCGATGATGACCAAAATGTTAACGCCAAAAAAGGCACCACCTAAAAAAGCGCCAGCAAAGAAGTCACCAGCGACCAAAGCCAAGCCAAGAAAACCAAGAGCGGCTGCGAAAAAGACCAAACCTAAGGCTAAGAAATCTGGCAAAAGAGGTTGGTTGAAGATCCTATGGGGCATTTCTTGGAAAGCGGGCTTAGCGCTTGCGGCATTGCTGTTGTTCGTCGGTATTTATCTTGATTCTGTGGTCAAACAGCGCTTTGAAGGTCAGCTGTTTGATTTGCCAACCGTGGTTTATGCGCGAGTGCTAGACCTGTCTCCGGGAACTCCGGTGAGTTTGGTTCAGGTTAAGAATGAGCTCGATGTACTTAATTACCGTAAGGTGAACGCGCCTCGTCACCCAGGCGAATACTCTTCTTCTTCGACCAAGATTGAAATGATTCGTCGTCCGTTCGAGTTTGTTGATGGACCGGAAGCGGATCGTCATGTGATGCTGCACTTCAATGGTAACGAATTAACTCGCATTCAGTCGCTGGAGAAGAAAGGCGACATGGGCTACCTGCGTGTTGAACCGAAAATGCTTGGCATGCTTGAGAAAAGTAACGATGAGCAGCGCCTGTTCTTAAAACGCAATCAGTTCCCAGAAGTGATGGTTGATGCCTTACTGGCAACCGAAGACCGAAACTTCTATCAACACGATGGTGTGTCGCCACTGGCCATCGCTCGTGCAATGGTCGTTAACGTCAAAGCTGGGCGAACGGTACAAGGTGGTAGTACGCTGACACAACAGTTGGCAAAAAACCTGTTCCTGTCCAGTGAACGTACATTGTGGCGTAAGGTTCGTGAAGCCTACATTGCACTTATCTTAGACCATCGTTACAGCAAAGACCGTATCCTAGAGGCTTACTTAAATGAGGTTTATCTTGGACAGAATGGTGGGCAAGCGATTCATGGCTTCGGTTTAGCGTCTCGTTTGTATTTTGGTCAACCTATTCAAGAGCTGCGCATCGATCAGCTAGCACTGCTGGTGGGTATGGTGAAAGGACCGTCGTATTACAATCCGGTTCGCTATCCTGAGCGTGCTAAGACTCGACGCGATCTGGTTCTTCGCTTATTGATGCAACAAGACATCTTAACTCCGCGACAATACGAAGAGGCGGCGAGTCGTGATTTGGATATTCAAGACAACCCACGCATTGCTAGCCGTCAGCCCGCTTATTTCCAACAAGTAAACATTGAGCTTAAGAAGTATGTCGGCGATCGATTTGAGGCGAAAAAAGGGATTCGAGTCTTTACCTCTCTGGATCCGGTATCTCAAGACAAGTTAGAGAAGTCGATTGCTCGTAAGGTGCCTGATTTATCGAAAACCGCAGGTAATAAGCTGGAAGCAGCAGCTATTGCCGTGGATAGAAATACCGGTGAAATCCGGGCGATGGTCGGTGGTAAGCGTACTGGCTACGATGGCTTTAACCGTGCCTTGAACGCGAGTCGCCCAATTGGTTCTTTGGTCAAGCCTGCAATTTACTTAACCGCACTAGAGCAGCCTCAGAAGTACACGTTGGCGACAACATTGAAAGACACGCCACTGAGCTTGAAAGGCAGTAAAGGTAGCGTGTGGAGCCCGAGAAACTTCGATCGTAAGTTCCGTGGCGATGTGCCTTTGTATGTGGCGCTTTCTAAGTCTTACAACGTACCTACTGTTCGTTTAGGCATGCAATTAGGCATTGATAGTGTCTCGGATACGATTGGAAAACTGGGGGTCGATAAAAATGAGATTCGCCCAGTGCCGTCGATGTTTTTGGGTTCGTTCTCACTGACTCCGTTCCAAGTTGCGCAGATGTATCAAACCATTACCAATTCTGGGCGTATAGCACCTTTGTCTGCGCTTCGCTCAGTTGTTGATAACGATGGCGAGGTTCTGTATCAGTCGATCCCTCGTGTATCACAAAGCGTTGACCAGCAAGCCGCTTGGCTTACAACCTATGCAATGAAACGTGGCGTGTCGGAAGGCACGGGCCGTTTCCTACAAGGTCAGTTTGCATGGGCAGGGTTAGCTGGTAAAACTGGCACTAGTAATGACAGCCGAGACAGTTGGTTCGTGGGCGTAGATGGCCGTGAAGTGACGACCATCTGGCTAGGACGTGATGATAATAAGCCGACTAAGCTTACTGGTTCGAGTGGTGCGTTACGTGTTTATGCCGATTATCTCAAACAGAGAACACCCGAGCAGTTATTACTGCCTTGGCCGACAGGAATTGTCACCGCTAACTTTACTCGAACTTCTGAAGGGGCTTTAGAGTTTGATTGTGATGGTGCAGTTAAACTGCCACTTTGGGATGAGGGTGGAAACATTAAAAAGGGCTGTGAAAGTCAACCAAAACAGTGGCTAAAGAAGCTTTTTCAGTGGTAAAGTCGTAACAAGAAAGAATGACAAGGACAGTTAAAATAATGATTTCTCGTTGGTTAGTGAGTGGCTTAGGTGTTGTCGGTACTGTGATCAGTTTTCAGCTGTTTGCATCCACCGCGACACAGGTTGATCAATCTCAGCAGGCTGAACAAGCTCATAAAAGACCAACCGTTGCTGTTGTGCTTGCTGGTGGAGGAGCCAAAGGAGCGGCTCACATTGGTGTACTTAAAGCGCTAGAAGAGATGCAAATTCCGGTCGATTACATTACTGGTACCAGCATGGGTTCTTACGTTGGTGGGCTTTATGCGACAGGGATGAGTGCTGATGAGATTGAAAGTTTTATTTATACGGTTGATTGGAATCGCGGCTATCGTGATCGCGTTAACCGTAGTGATCGCCGAGTGCGTGACAAAGAATATGAAGACCGTTACCAACTTAACACCGATCTCGGTTTAGGTTGGGGCGAAATCAAAGCTAGGAAAGGTGTGGTTCAAGGTCAGAATATGTTGCGTATTCTGCGTGAGACCACAGGTAACCTATCTCCACTCGACTCTTTTGACCATCTTGCTATTCCCTACCGTTCAGTCGCAACCGACATTATTGAGCTTGAAGAAGTGGTCATCGACCATGGTCACCTTGTTGATGCGATGATGGCCAGTATGTCAGTTCCCGGCGCGCTTCCCCCTTATTCCTTAGATGGTCGAATGCTGGTTGATGGTGGTGTCACCAATAACATGCCAGTCGACGTTGCCAGAGCGATGGGCGCGGACATTGTCATTGCGGTGGATATCAGTACCAATTACAAAGGCAAAGAAGACTTCACGAATTTTCTAGCCGCAGCTGACCAACTCTCTAATTATCTTGTTCAACGCAGCACCCAAGAGCAAGCTGAAACTTTAACAGACGATGATGTCTTCCTGCGCCCAGATGTTGGGGAAATGGAGACGACAGAATTTGATAAAATGCCATCGGCTTTCCTCGCGGGCTATGAAGCTGCTAAGCAGCATACTGATGAACTTTCTAAGCTATCGCTCTCAAATGCCGATTATCAGCATTATATCGAGGACAAACAAAAAGCGCGCAGACAGCTAAAACACGGCGATAAGACCGTCGTTGACCGAGTTGTTATCAATAACAATACCCACTATTCCGATAAGCTGATCGAAAACCGTTTAAACCTTGATTCAGGTGAGATTCTGAAGACCAGTGAAATTGAATCTAAAGTACAAGACCTCTATGCGCTAGATAGATTCGAGTTGGTGACTTATGAATTTGACACGGTAGATGGCGAGGAGCAACTGCTGGTCGATGTGAACGAAAAATCTTGGGGGCCAAACTACCTCAACTTTCGATTCTTTCTTGAAGATGATTTCTCTACTACAAGCCAATACTCGCTCGGTGTCTCAGCCAACTTTACTGATATTAATAAGCATGGTGCAGAGCTAAGAACCAATATCGAGATGGGAACGGACAAGCGAATTGAAGCGGAACTTTACTCGCCATTCTTTTCGAGTCAAAAGCTGTTTACTTCGGCATCGGTTGTTTACAGCAAAGAGAACAGAAACCTACCCGCAGATATTGATGATATTGAAGAACCGACACTGGACGTAACGAAAGATTATCTCCCTATGACGTATAGTGAATATGTCGGTGAATTGGCATTAGGCTATCAACCAACCTTGTGGCAGGAGCTGACATTTGGTGTTCGTTATACAGATGGGGATGTTGAGGTTTCTTCGTTACCTTCATTGGGCAGTGGTGGCTACAAGCGTATTGGTGGCTTCATGGGTTACCGACTGGATACTTTGGATAATTTCAGCTTACCGACCAAGGGTTACTTTGTCGATTTAGAGTACCTCGTTTCTCATGATGATTTTGATAATGACAGCTCTCTTGGTGAAT
Organism: Vibrio sp. 10N.247.310.98; assembly: GCF_041467395.1. Lineage (NCBI taxonomy): Bacteria > Pseudomonadati > Pseudomonadota > Gammaproteobacteria > Vibrionales > Vibrionaceae > Vibrio > Vibrio sp. 10N.247.310.98. Next base: position 17,717 of record NZ_JBFSUL010000029.1, read on the forward strand.
CGGATTTAACGTCTGAGAGTGATACGGTTTATGAGTTTTCGGCCAATTTCATGGCAGCAAAGAGTATTGAGAAGCATACTTTAGTCGCAAAGCTGGATTACGGTATTGTAGAGAGCAAAAATTCGATTTTCCCTATTGATCCCAAAGAGCTTGGTGGCTTCTTAAACCTGTCAGGTATTCCAAGGAATAGTATGATTGGTCAGAACTTGGCTTACACCAGCCTTATTTATCGTTATAAGTGGTTTGAAAATGACTTCGGCCTTTTTAAATCACCATTCTACGTGGGCGCATCCATTGAGCATGGTGGTGTTTGGTCGAACAATGATTTGAGTATTGATGAAGCGCCAATGTACACCGCGGGTTCTGTTTTCGCGGGTGTTGATTCTCCAATCGGGCCGATCATTTTAGCTTATGGCCGAACCGAAGATAATTTCGATTCGGTGTATCTGATTGTAGGTACGTCCTACAAATAATCATGCGCAGAGTCGCCATTTAAGTGCGTAATTAGGCAAAAATAGTGGGACTTTCGTCTTAACTTGCTATGTTGGTCAAAATGATAAGATTTTAATTTAACGTTAAATTTGCTATTCTACCGCCCACAGTTTGGCCTCTATGACGCCGCTCATCAATACAAATTGAATGACAAAAATGGCAATGGAGAGCCAAGTTTCCAAGGATGTTCACTTCTTTATTTTACTAACAATTATGAAGGGAAGAAGTGAACCGCAATGAGAGGAAAAAAGTCGTGCTTGAAGCCTACCGTAAACACGTCGAAGAACGTGCTGCCGAAGGAGTTGTTCCAAAACCACTAGATGCTGAGCAGGTAGCTGGCCTAGTTGAACTTCTGAAGAATCCACCTCAAGGTGAAGAAGAAATCATTCTTGACCTACTAGAAAATCGCATTCCACCGGGTGTAGATGAAGCTGCTTACGTAAAAGCTGGCTTCCTTACGGCTATCACTAAAGGTGAAGTAGCTTCGCCACTAGTAAGCAAAGCAAAAGCTGCAGAACTGCTTGGTACCATGCAAGGCGGTTACAACATCGAATCTCTAGTATCTCTACTAGACGATGCTGAGCTTGCTCCAATCGCTGTTAAAGCGCTATCTCATACTCTACTGATGTTCGATACGTTCTATGACGTAGAAGAGAAAGCGAAAGCTGGCAATGCTGCTGCACAACAAGTACTTCAATCTTGGGCTGATGCTGAATGGTTTACAGCGAAAGATAAAGTAGCAGAAAAAATCACAGTAAAAGTATTTAAAGTCACTGGTGAAACGAACACCGATGACCTATCTCCAGCGCCTGATGCATGGTCACGTCCTGACATCCCAGTACACGCGAAAGCGATGCTGAAGATGGAACGTGATGGCATTACTCCTGATGAACAGGGTAGCGTTGGTCCAATCAAACAAATTGAAGAAATGCAAAAAGATGGCATTCCACTGGCTTACGTTGGTGATGTTGTTGGTACAGGTTCTTCACGTAAATCGGCAACAAACTCAGTACTTTGGTTCATGGGTGAAGATATCCCATTCGTACCAAACAAGCGTACTGGCGGTGTTTGTCTTGGTGGTAAAATTGCACCAATCTTCTACAACACAATGGAAGATTCAGGCGCACTACCCATTGAACTGAACGTACAAGACATGAACATGGGCGATATCATTGATATCTACCCGTACGAAGGTGTTGTTCACAAGAACGGTTCTGTGATCTCAAACTTTGAGCTAAGCAAAGTACTTCTTGATGAAGTGCGTGCTGGTGGCCGTATTCCACTGATCATCGGTCGTGGTCTAACGGGTCGTGCTCGTGACGCTCTAGGTCTAGCTGAAACGGATCTGTTTGCTAAACCAATCGATCCATCTGCATCTGATAAAGGCTACACGCTAGCTCAGAAGATGGTTGGTAAAGCATGTGGCGTTGAAGGTGTTCGTGCTGGTCAGTACTGTGAACCTAAAATGACGACAGTCGGTTCTCAAGATACGACCGGTCCTATGACTCGTGATGAGCTTAAAGATCTGGCGTGTCTTGGTTTCTCTGCAGACCTTGTAATGCAGTCTTTCTGTCACACATCGGCATACCCTAAACCTGTCGATGTAAACACTCACCATACGCTACCTGATTTCATCATGAATCGTGCGGGTGTTTCACTTCGTCCGGGTGATGGCGTTATCCACTCATGGCTAAACCGTATGCTTCTTCCTGATACTGTAGGTACAGGTGGTGACTCGCATACTCGTTTCCCTCTAGGTATTTCATTCCCTGCGGGTTCTGGCTTGGTAGCATTTGCTGCAGCAACAGGCGTTATGCCTCTTGATATGCCTGAATCTATCTTGGTTCGCTTTAAAGGTGAAATGCAACCGGGTATCACGCTACGTGACCTAGTACATGCCATTCCTCTTTACGGCATCAAGCAAGGCCTACTAACGGTAGAGAAAGCCGGTAAGATCAACGAATTCTCTGGTCGTGTACTAGAAATTGAAGGTGTTGAGCACTTATCTGTTGAGCAAGCATTTGAGCTTTCTGATGCATCTGCTGAGCGTTCTGCTGCAGGTTGTACCGTTAAGCTTTCTGAAGAGTCTATCTCTGAGTACTTGAACTCGAACATCGTGATGCTGAAGTGGATGATCGCTGAAGGTTACGGTGATGTTCGTACGATTGAGCGTCGTATTACAGCAATGGAAGAGTGGCTAGCTAACCCTGAGTTGCTGTCTGCTGATTCAGATGCGGAATACGCGCACGTTATCGAGATTGACCTTGCTGATATCGATCAACCAATCCTATGTGCACCAAACGATCCAGATGATGCTCGTCTTCTATCTGACGTTCAAGGCACAGAGATTCAAGAAGTGTTCATCGGTTCTTGTATGACCAACATCGGCCACTTCCGTGCCGCTGGTAAGATGCTAGAAGAGTTTAACGGCTCGCTAAATACTCGCCTATGGGTGGCTCCGCCAACGAAGATGGATAAAGACCAACTGACAGAAGAAGGCTACTACGGCATCTTCGGTCGTGCTGGGGTACGTATCGAAACTCCTGGCTGTTCACTATGTATGGGTAACCAAGCTCGTGTTGCTGATGCTTCGACGGTTATGTCGACGTCAACGCGTAACTTCCCGAACCGCTTAGGTAATGGCGCGAACGTTTATCTGGCTTCTGCTGAGCTTTCTGCTGTTGGCGCGATTCTAGGTCGCATCCCAACGAAAGAAGAGTACTTAGAGTACGCTGAGAAGATTAATGCAACCGCTGCTGATACATACCGTTACCTGAACTTCCATAAAATGGGTCAGTACACGGAAAAAGCAGACACGGTTATCTTCCAAGAGCCTGCGTAACGTCTGATTTTGTTGTAAATATAATTAAGGCCGCTGTGAATAGCGGCCTTAATTGCTTTTAGCATACAGCGAAAATTGCTTTTAGCTTACAGAGAGCTCGATTAGTGCTTAATCGTATACATTGCTGCAACATTGCGAGCAGTAAGTTCAATATTTTCAGCCGCTTCAGCCAAAGCTGTCGGCAAGTCTACTGAACGGTTCACTACCGCAAATACCGCGTCGATACCATGCTCATGAACCACACCACAATCACTGGCTAGACAGCCGGCAATACCGATGACAGGCAGTTTATGTTTTTTGGCTGTGCGAGCGACACCAATCGGTGTTTTGCCATGAATGGTTTGGCTATCAATGCGCCCCTCTCCTGTAATCACAAGATCAGCATCTGAGACTATTTCATCTAAATTGACGGCGTCCATTACGATGTTAATACCAGGGCGAAGCTCCGCATTTAACAGGCCAACAAGTGCCGCGCCTAGACCGCCTGCCGCGCCAGCACCAGGGAGATCAATGACATCGACGCCTAACTGGTTTTTCATGATACTGGCATAATGAGCAAGGTTAGCATCTAACAGCTCAACCATTTCTGGTGTTGCGCCTTTTTGCGGACCGAATACCTGTGATGCCCCTTTTGGTCCGCATAATGGATTATCGACATCACAAGCGACCTCTAAGCGTACGTTTTGTAGGCGTGGGTCGAGGTTGGTGAGATCAATGGTTGTCAGTTTTGACAGTTCACCACCACCAAACACCAGCTCGTGACCCTCTGCATCTAGCATACGAATGCCTAGCGCTTGAGCCATTCCTAAGCCACCATCATTGGTCGCACTACCACCAATGCCAATAATAATATGCTCAACACCTTTATCTAATACGGCTTTGATCAACTCACCCGTACCATAGGTAGTGGTTTTTAGTGGATTACGTTGTTCTGGAGAGACTAAATCTAGGCCGGAAGCGGCCGCCATTTCAATAATGGCAGTTTTACCGTCACCGAACATACCGTAGAAGCCTTCGACAATTTCACCTAATGGACCAATCACTGGATGTTGGATGATAGAGCCATTGGTCGCATCCACCAGAGATTGTACTGTGCCTTCACCACCATCAGCCATTGGTAATTTTACGTATTCGGCGTTTGGTATTAGCTGTTTAAAGCCATCTTCAATCGCTTGAGCAACGCCCATTGCTGATAGGCTTTCTTTATATGAGTCAGGAGCAATTACAATTTTCATTTTGATACCTTTAAACTTAAACAAACAGACCAAATACACCGAAGATCATTACTGAGACGAAGGCGATAACAAGACCGACCGCTGACTCATAAGGGATGAGTTTTAGACGTTCATGAATACTCATATGTACCGCACCACCCGTGGCATGGAAGAAGCTACCATGTGGCATATGGTCAAGTACTGTCGCACCAGAGTGGATCATTGCTGCGCCTGCGAGAGCTGGAACACCTAGCTCAAGAATGGTGCTGGCAAATACATTCGATGCCACTACTGTTCCGGCAGTTGTCGATGCGGTTGATAGTGCCATCAGTGCGCCAGAAAACGGAGCAAGTAAGTAAGAAGGCAGCCCAGACATCGTCAGCACTTCAATCAGATCAGCTTTTAGTCCTGAGTTAGCAATGATGCCTGCAATGGTTCCTGTGCCCAGTAGCATTACAGCAACCGGTGCCATACGTGACAAGCCTGAAACCGCAAAGCTATTGGCTTGTTTGAAGCGACCCATAGCCAGTGCACCCAGCAATCCACCCAAGGGTAATGCAATTAGAGGATCAACATTGATATCAGCGAGTGGTCGCAGCGCGAGTAGGGCAATAGCCACTAACGGTGCAACGATTGAAGAAGAAAAGCTTGGCAGTGAACTTTGATCCGCTTTGACCACTTCACTTTCCGCTACTTTTGAACCTTTATTGACGAGGCGCTTTGCCAAGAAGTAGGCGAAAAGCAGCCCAAATAGACCCGGAATCACGCCTGCAGCCATCACAGAGGTTAACGGAACATTGAACGCATCAGCCGCCGCAATGGCATTTGGGTTAGGCGACATGACATTACCTGCTTTACCGCCGCCCACCATCGCCAAAAGGATCGCGGTTTTAGAAAGGTCTGCGCGGCGAGCAATAGCCAGTGCAATAGGAGAAACCGTGATAACGGCCACATCAACGAAAACGCCAACAGCGGTTAAAATCATGGTCGCAATAGCAAGAGCAAGTAAGGCGCGAGTTTCGCCTACTTTTTTGATGATGGATTCTGCAATCGAGGTAGCCGCCCCTGATTCAATTAGTACGCCGGCCAACACACCAGCGGCGAGAATTCGCATCACTGAAGTGACGATCCCTTGGGCACCACCTATCATTAACTCAACGGTTTCGGTGAGAGAAACGCCGCCAACCACGCCGCCAACCAAAGCACCGATGATCATGCCGTAGGTGGGTGGCACTTTTTTAAGAATGAGCGCGATAGCAACAATCAATGCTGAAAGTGCGCCAAGAGTTGAAACTTCAATCATGTTCTATTTCCCAGATAACGATGTGTCATTTTCGGCAAATATAAAGATATAGGGTTGGTAAGTCTTTGTCATTCTCTACAAATAAGTGCTCAAATCGGTCCTTTTAAATTGTGCAGTTGCACATTTTTTAGCTCGACCAGTGGAATAGATTTATTGCAATGTAGAGTTGAAATAGATCGTCTATATTGTTGATATTTAATGATGTTATTTGGTTTATCTTGTCTGTTCGATAGCGTAGCGTATTGCGATGGATATGTAGTTCGTTACAGGTGAGAGCTGAATCACAGTTCTGCTTTAAATATGTCTTCAAAGTTTTGATCAGTATCCCTTTACTGTCCTGTTGTTGAAGATGTAGGTAAGACTGCTCCAGTTGCTCACGAATCCATGGATCTTGTAACAGGCTACTCATAATGGCCGGCAGTCGATAGTCTTGATAGAAAAACATGTCTCCGGGGCGGTTACCGACACTGCGCATAGTGAGCTCAGCGGTATCATATGAGCGTGCTAAACCAGAAAGTCCGGTAAAGTAATCCCCAAGCGCAATCTTGATTTGAAACTTAGCTTCTTTCTTTATTCTTTTGAGTAGCAATTTCACGCGCTTGGCTTCTGCATCCTTGGACCAGCTGTTCCCTATCAGGGTTATAGGCTTGAGTACCACCACTTCGTTTTGTGAAACAGACAAGATACCGACTAAATTATCGCGCTCGGGATATTCAAGTAAATGTACTAATTGCTGTAAGTTTTCCAATGAAGGCGCAGTGTCTCCTATCGGTAACACCTTGACGATGGCGGCAATCCGCGGTTGTGCAAGGTCGAGATCCAGACGCTGTGCGATGGATTGCAGTTGCATGTCATTAAGCGTGCTACCTCGGATTAATTGCAATACCAATTCTTCACGATGCCTCTTATTCCATTCTACTTGAGACATAAGTACAGCTTGTTCAACAATAAGCTCAGCGGTCATCTTCACCAGCTCACCAAAATGATGAACTTGCTGCAGTGTCCCAGAAACCCCAATCACCCCAATGACATTATCCTGAAATAGAATCGGTAAATTAACTCCAGGCTTAACCCCTTTTAGGTGTTCGGCAGTGGCTTCGTCAATATTAACGACTCGTGATTCGGTGATGGCAAGTACCGCTCCTTCATGTTTTTGGTATAAGCGAGTAGGATCACTGGATCCAATAATGCGACCTTTATTATCCATCACATTAATCGAGTGTGGGATGATCTTCATGGTTCGTTCGACAATTTGTTTGGCAATCATTTCGTTCAACTGCATAGAGCCCTCCTCTTCATTGACTGTGTAGGTTGGATCGTAACGATAAATTCGTCAATACGCTCGTTTCTGACAAGACAATGGTATACTCAGAAATAGTATCGCTTGAGTATTAATGCAGTATAGGTTGAGTTATGGAGTTTGAATTTACTAGAAACACTCTAATGGGTGAATACTATGTGAAATGCAGCATGGGCCATGAGATTGTTGGCCGTTGGCTTCAAGAAGAGATCGGTAAAGATAAGCAAAAATTAGATCATGTGATGGCGTTGATTGAGCAATCTCGACAGGACTTGAGCAATGAAGTGACGTTGCTTGGCAAAGAGATTAGCCTTGCGATTAATGAAGACGAAGTAACGATTCAAGAAAACGTGTTAGCGCATGAGCAAGAGATGGAAGAGGGCAGTGAGTTCGACTTCTATAACTGTGAAAGCCAAGCAAGCTGTGGAATCGACGATTTCGAACTGCTCATCGAACGCTGGATGGATTTTTTAGGTTACTAGTCCTAAGACCTATTTGTTAGTCATTCAGAGCTTTGAAGGCTCCGTTGCCCAAAACTGGAGCAATAAGAGCATCGCGCATTAAGATAGTGAAAAGGCTGCACCATGTTGGTGCGGCCTTTTTCGTTATTACGACCTTATTATCTTCATCTTATTTAAAATCAAGCACTTAACTTTTTGGCACGCTACTTGGATTGTAATAAGAGAATTAACGGATTAAGTAAGAATTTAAGGAACGAATATGAAATTAATAAATGCCATTGTTAAGCCATTCAAATTAGACGATGTACGCGAAGCGCTCTCTGATGTGGGTATTGAAGGTATGACTGTTTCTGAAGTGAAAGGCTTTGGTCGTCAGAAGGGACATACTGAATTGTATCGTGGTGCAGAGTACCAAGTGGATTTCCTACCAAAGGTGAAGCTAGAGATTGCTACCCAAGCTGAGAATGTTGACCGAGTTGTTGAAGCGATTAGCCAAGCGGCACACACCGGAAAAATCGGCGACGGCAAAATTTTTGTGTATGACCTAAGCCAAGCCGTACGAATTCGTACTGGTGAAATGGATGCTGAAGCACTTTAAAGAATTACAAGGACTGGAGACTTTAATATGGAACTTACAACAACAGTAACGGAACTACGTTACGCACTAGACACTTTTTTCTTCCTCATTTCAGGTGCGTTGGTAATGTGGATGGCAGCAGGCTTCGCGATGTTAGAAGCTGGCCTAGTTCGTTCAAAGAACACCACAGAAATTTTAACTAAGAACATCTGTTTGTACGCAATTGCTTGTACTGCTTTCTTAGTGGTTGGTTACAACATCATGTATGTCGACAACGGTGAAGGCGGTTGGTTGCCATCATTTGGTACTCTAATTGGTACACAAGGTGAAGGCGCAGACCACTCTCTAGAATCAGACTTCTTCTTCCAGGTAGTATTCGTTGCAACAGCAATGTCTGTAGTATCTGGTGCGGTTGCTGAGCGTATGAAGCTTTGGTCATTCCTAATCTTCTCTGTAGTACTAACAGCGTTCATTTACCCTGTTGAAGGTTATTGGACTTGGGGCGGTGGTTTCCTATCAGAAGCGGGTTTCAGTGACTTCGCAGGTTCAGGTATCGTACACATGGCTGGTGCAGCAGCAGCGTTAGCTGGTGTTCTACTACTCGGTGCTCGTAAAGGTAAATACGGTAAGAACGGTGAAATCTACCCGATTCCTGGTTCAAACATGCCACTTGCAACGCTAGGTACATTTATCCTTTGGTTCGGTTGGTTCGGTTTCAACGGCGGTTCTCAACTGATGGTTTCGGATTTTGAGAACGCAACAGCAGTAGGTCAAATCTTCCTTAACACCAACGCAGCAGCAGCAGCAGGCGCAATTGCAGCACTACTAGTATGTAAAACAACTTGGGGTAAAGCAGACCTAACAATGATTCTTAACGGCGCGTTAGCTGGCCTAGTAGCAATCACTGCAGACCCTCTATCACCATCACCTCTATTTGCTGTAGCGATTGGTTCGGTATCTGGTGCATTGGTTGTATTCAGCATCATCGCTCTAGACAAAGCTAAGATTGATGATCCAGTAGGTGCTATCTCTGTACACGGTGTATGTGGTTTCTTCGGTCTAATGGCTGTGCCACTAAGCAACGCTGATGCAACGTTTGGTGCTCAGCTAATGGGTGCAGCAGTCATCTTTGCATGGGTATTCGGTGCTAGCCTAGCAGTATGGGCGGTGCTTAAAGCAACAATCGGTATCCGAGTAACGGAAGATGAAGAACTTGAAGGTATGGACATGCACGATTGTGGTGTCGGCGCTTACCCTGAGTTTGTATCAGTAAAATAATCAACAGTCGTCGCCTAATCTGAATGGGTTAGGTTGGACAAAGAAAGCCCCGCAACTCTTGTTGCGGGGCTTTGTTGTATTTACGGTTGCACAATATATAAACACGAACGTTGAAGTTAGGCTCATTGTTTAAGAGGAACGACAAGACACAAAGTTGAAATGGTTTGTTACAAAAGTGAGAGTTTGAATGGTCTGAGTAGACGGATTTTTTGTTGGTCGTCATTGTAATTATGTTAATGATGAATATAATAACGCAACTGATAGACATTATCATTTCGATATAAAGGATTTTACAATGAAGAAACTGCTAACACTTTCAGCTCTAGCGTGTGGTGTAATTGCCCCGACAGCAATGGCTGCGGAAGAAGTAAACGTATACTCTTACCGTCAACCTTTCCTAGTTGAACCAATGTTCAAGGAATTCACAAAAGAGACTGGCATTAAAGTAAACGTTAAGTTTGCTAAAAAAGGTTTAGCAGAAAAGTTAGCTCAAGAAGGCGAATACAGCCCTGCAGACGTAGTGTTAACTGTAGACATCAGTCGTCTATCTGAGCTAACTAAACAAGGTTTAGTTCAGTCTGTTGAAAGCGAAGTTCTTGAAAAGAATATTCCTGCTCAATACCAAGATACAAACAATGAGTGGTTCGCTCTAACAACACGTACACGTAGCGTTTACTCTTCTCGTGACCGTGTTGGTCGTCTAGGTGAGGAGTTTACTTACGAAGATCTAACTAAGCCTGAATTTAAAGGTAAGATCTGTACGCGTAGCGGTAAGCACCCATACAATGTTTCTCTAGTATCTTCGATGATCGCTCACAAAGGTGAAGCTGAAACGAAAGAGTGGCTAGAAGGCGTAAAAGCTAACCTAGCACGCAAGCCTCAAGGTAACGATCGTGCACAAGTTAAAGCGATTAAAGAAGGCCTATGTGATGTTGCTCTTGGTAACAGCTACTACCTAGGCAAGATGGTTAACGATAAAGAGCAAAAAGCTTGGGCTGACGCTGTTTACATTAACTTCCCTAACCAAGAGACAACGGGTACTCACGTGAATATCTCTGGTATGGCAATGGCTAAATACTCTCCAAACGAAGAGAATGCCGTTAAGCTAATGGAATTCCTATCGGGTAACACAGCACAAAGCATGTATGCAGAAGTGAACTATGAATACCCAGTGAAAGCTGATGTTAAACCTTCTGAGCTTGTTGCTTCATGGGGTGAATTCAAAGCAGATACAATTTCTCTAGACCAAATTGCTGACCACCACGCAGCAGCAATTAAACTATTAGACGAAGTTAAGTTCGATCTTTAATTTATTACTGTAGGCTTCGGCCCAAGTAAAATGACAACCTCAAGTCGCCATTTTCGGTCACTTGGGGTTGTTTGTTTTGGAAAATCACTTTTTGATACAAAGCTCGCCGTCGATCCCTTGAGTTATTAGCATCTCACCTTGAAGTCATTACAGTATATGGGTATAAATAACCCCACCATTAAAAGGACATGAGATGTATTTGCAAATGCATTTGTGTTTCATTAAGCCTCTTTGTAGTTAGGCGATGAAAGAAAAGAATTATTTATGGAACACCAGTAGCGGCATTATTGCTGTATTACTGGTTTTACCGATCTTAGCGATTTTTACGACGGCTGTTGGAGAAACAGATGAGCTATTTTCTCATCTGATGTCCACAGTAATGCCCACCTATGCTTACAATACGGTGGTTTTAGTCATGGGAACCTTATTCCTGTCTTTGGTTTTTGGTATTCCGTCTGCTTGGATTATGGCAATGTGCCGTGTTCCGGGAGAGCGGGTTTTGCAATGGGCGCTAGTACTGCCATTAGCAATGCCAGGCTATATTGTTGGGTATATATTCACCGATTGGTTCGACTTTGCTGGGCCTGTTCAAGTTCTACTGCGAGATCTTACTGGGTGGGGACCCGGTGAGTATTGGTTCCCGGATATTAGAACCTTATCTGGTGCTATTATTGTTCTGTCTCTCGTTCTCTATCCTTATGTTTACTTGCTGTGCCGCGCCGCATTTATGGAGCAAAACGTCTCCTTACTGCAATCCGCTCGGTTGCTAAAATGCTCACCTTGGGAAAGCTTTCGTCGTATCTCGTTGCCACTTGTTCGCCCATCAATGGCGGTAGGTCTATCGCTTGTTGCGATGGAAACTATCGGTGATTTTGGTACCGTGAGTTACTTTGCAGTCAACACTTTAACGACAGCGGTTTACGATACCTGGTTAGGTTATTCAAGTTTAACGGCTGCTGCGAAAATATCGGCAATTATGCTGGTTATCGTGATCTTGCTGTTGAGTTCAGAGCGCTACAGTCGTCGTAAACAGAAACTGTTCCAGAATCAATTCAGCAGTCGTGAAGACTTTCGTTACGACCTATCCGGTTGGAAGAAGTGGTTGGCACTGTTTTGGTGCTGGGGATTAGTGTGCGTTGCATTCTTATTCCCTCTGGGTCAGTTGATGATCTATGCCTACAAATACTTTGCACAAAGTTGGACGCCTGAATTCAGAGAGTATGCTGTTAACAGTCTTTATGTGTCAGTAATCGCGGCGATTATTGGCGTTATCATTGCGATGATTGTGAACTTTAATCAACGCGTTAGCCCGAGTAAGAAAAATCAGGCTTACATGCGTATTGCTTCGATGGGCTATGCTGTTCCAGGCACTGTGTTGGCAATTGGTGTGATGGTGCCTGTGTTGTTCATGGATCACTTAGTCAATGATATTGCCAAAGTGATGGAGTGGGGGCGACCTGGTTTGATCTTCTCTGGCTCCATGTTCGCGCTAATTTTTGCCATGGTCGTACGTTTCTCTGCAGTGGCAATTGGCAGTATTGAAAGCAGCTTGAGTAAAGTATCCCCTTCATTGGATATGGCTTCTAAAACCATGGGTTGCAATACCAACCAGATGTTACGTCGTGTTCATTTACCTTTGATTAAACGTGGCGCATTGATCGCTGGCTTACTGGTGTTTATCGAATCAATGAAAGAGTTGAATGCGGCCTTGCTGCTGCGTCCTTTCAACTTCGAAACATTAGCGACCTATGTTTATAACTATGCCTCAGATGAGCACCTCGAATTGGCGGCGATGCCTGCTGTATTACTGGTGTTAGTAGGTTTAATTCCTCTGATCATCGTAAACCGTTCTTTGGAGCAGAAACACTAATGAGTTGTGCATTATCAATTAAAGATCTGACTTGTAAGTATGAGTCGCAAACCATCTTGGAAGCGCTCTCGTTAGAAGTTGAGCATGGTGAAATTGTTTGTCTTCTTGGTGCAAGTGGTTGCGGGAAAACCACCTTACTTAAGGCGATTGCTGGCCTGCTTCCATTGAGTAGTGGCGTAATGAGTTTAAACTGTCAAACCATCGATGATGGCGATAATTGGTTGCCACCGGAGCAACGAAATATCGGTATGATTTTCCAAGACTACGCTCTGTTCCCGCACTTGACGGTCAACCAGAACGTTGGCTTTGGACTAAAAGAACTCTCAGAGCAGCAAAAGAAAGAGAAAGTTCAAGAGATGTTAGAGTTGGTTCATTTAGATGAGTATGGTGAACGATACCCGCATCAACTTTCTGGTGGTCAACAGCAGCGTGTTGCGATTGCCCGATCTTTGGCATACAAGCCTGACTTACTGCTGTTAGATGAACCATTCTCGAACATTGACACTCAAGTTCGTCATGAGCTGATTTCTCAAATTCGTAAGATTTTTAAGAAGCAGGGTGTGACCGCTATTTTTGTGACTCACAGTCGCGAAGAGGCATTTGCTTTTGCAGATAAGATGGCTGTGATGAACCATGGTGTGATTGAACAGTATGGTTCGGCATCTGAGTTGTATTTCCACCCTTCGAGTAAGTTCGTTGCTGATTTCTTGGGTGGCGGTAGCTACTTAAAGGCACAGCGTATTTCGGAGCATGAATTTGAAACCAGTTTGGGTATGGTTGAAGCCAAACCGCAAACGGAGATTGAGTTCGGCAATACATGTGAGCTTCTGCTAAGGCCCCAGCATATCCAAGCAAGTTACGAGCAAGATAGTGCTATTTCGGTGCTAGAACAGCAATTTATGGGTGATCACTGTCGTTATGTAATCGAAGCGCATGGTCAGAAGTTATTAGCAACCTCGTCAGAAGCACTTGAAGTGGGTATGCCGGTCAACGTAAAAGTCGATACCAAAGGCGTATTGGCTTTTTAAAGAGATATAACGCGATACTAATCGTTACAAGAATCGCGATAAAAAAGCCCAGCACTTTAATCAAAGTACTGGGCAAGAGTTCTTCACTTATAGGCTTTAACAAGGCAGTGATTTGTTAAGTCCCATACAAAACTGCTGCACTCTATAAGCCTATAGAGAGAGGAAGTCTTTCACTTTTTGAAGAACACGTTCTGCAGTGTCTTTATCTTCCATTTCTGCGAAGATTCGTAGTAACGGCTCTGTTCCTGAGAAGCGAGCAATGACCCAGCCGGCATTCTTGAAGTACACCTTGGCACCATCTTCATAGCTGACTCTTTCAATTTCGTATTCAAATTCAGGCAGTTGCTTCTCGACGTAGATCTTAGTGTAGAGCGCTTCTTTCTCTGAAGGTTTAAACTTATAATCGCCTTCTGCGGTGTAGGCATAGCCATATTTAGAGTAAATCTCATCAAGTAATTCAGACAGCTTCTTGCCTGTCACACTGATCATCTCAACCAGTAAGCTTGAAGCAAATACGCCATCCTTACCTTTGATATGACCACGAATGGTTAAACCCCCCGAACTTTCGCCGCCAATCAGAGAGTCATCGGCCTCCATTTGTGAGCTGATGTGCTTAAAGCCTACAGGAACCTCAAAGCTCTTCTCACCATGATCCGCCGCGACTTTATCCAGTAGATGTGTGGTTGCGATGTTACGAACGACAGAGCCCTTCCAACCTTTGTATTCCAGCAAGTAGTAGTAAAGTAGGAGTAGTACTTCGTTAGGGTGAATGAAGTGACCTTTCTCATCGATGATTCCCAAACGGTCGGCATCGCCATCAGTACCAATACCAATGTCATAGCCTTCTGCTGCAACTAAGTGCTTCAAGCGATAGAGCGTTGCTGCGCTAGGAGAAGGCATTAGGCCACCGAAGTCTGGGTTTTTACCATCGTTGATTACGTCGACATCACAACGACCGTTGATAAGAACCGTTTGCAGAGCGTTTTTCGCCACACCAAACATTGGGTCGATCAGCACGCGTAGATTCGCTTTCTTAATCGATTCAATATCGATGGCATTAATGATGGAATCAACAAAGGCGTTCATCGGGTTGATGATTTCGATCTCTTTGTCATTCAACGCTTGCTCGAAATCGACACGAATAATATCTTCGTTGGTCAGTGTTGCGATTTGCTGTTCGATCTTCTCTGTGATGATCTCATCAGCATCACGGCCACCTTCAATGAATACCTTGATGCCATTGTAATCGGCTGGGTTGTGAGAGGCGGTAATACACGCCGAGTAGGTGCATCCCATCTCTTTTGCTTGGAACATCACGATAGGTGTTGGAACAAACTTATCGATGAAGCTTACTTTGATGTTGTTCGCCGCAAGTACTTCTGCAAACCAACATGCGGCTTTATCGGAAAGGAAACGACGGTCATAGCCGATCACAAACCCATTCTTGGCTGCATCTTCGTTGTTAATGATGTTAGCGAGCGCTTGCGCTACCAAACGGACGTTTTCTCTAGTGAACTCTTCACCAATGAAAGCGCGCCAGCCACCTGTACCAAATTTAATCATTAGAAAATCCTTTTAGTCTCATTGTCTCAAGCCCGTAAAGACTTGAGACAAGAGCTGTTCGTTAAATTGCGTGACTAGCCTAGAACAACGACAACATCGTTCACGCTGCCTTCTGCTTGTACTGGGATTGCGCCTTCAACTGACTCACCATTGATAGTGATAGAGGCAACGCCTTTGCTTACTGCATTCGGGTTTTGCACTGTGATGTTGTAAGTTGCGCCACGCCATTGACGAGTAACCTCGAACTCTGGCCAATCAGTCGGGATACAAGGATCAACCGTTAAGCCTTCAAAGCCTGTACGAACACCAAGAATGAAGTTGGTTACCGCGAAGTAAGCCCAACCCGACGTACCCGTTAACCAAGGGTGGTTTGCACGGCCGTGGTCTTGGTGATCTTTACCCATGATGAACTGCACGTACGAGTATGGTTCTGCGTAACGTGTTTCAATCATGTCGTTTTGGTTGTACGGGTTCAGTGCGTCGTAGAATTTCATAGCACGGTCACCACGACCTAGTTTCGCTTCTGCTACCCAAGCCCATGGGTTAGGGTGAGAGAAGATTGCACCGTTCTCTTTTACACCTTGGTAAACGCGAGTTACGAAGCCGATATCATCGTTTGGTGTTGCGAATGAAGGAGAGTTTAGGTGTAGGCCGTATTCAGAGAAAAGGTTCTCATCAACAGCGTCCATCGCTTTCTCGCCACGTTCTTGAGAAACAGCACCAGATAAAACCGCGAGCGTGTTTGACTCAAGGTGCACACGACCTTCAGCTTGTTGAGCGGTACCGATCTTGTCGCCATTTTTAGTCAGACCACGGATGTACCAGCCACCCTCGTCATCCCAAAGGTGCGTTTCACACGCCTCGCGAACGTTAGCAGCCATTTCAGTGTATTTCCCAACGTCAGCATCGTTATTGCGGAACTTAGCAAGATCTAGGAATTCTTGTAGCGCCCAGAAGTGTAGGAATGAAACCATTGAAGATTCACCACCACCTAGGTTCAAACAGTCATTCCAGTCAGCACGAAGGCCTTTACAGATACCCGTTTGACCCACGTATTCAGCAGAGAAGTTCAGTGCCGCTTTCATGTGTTCATAAACTGTCGCCTCGCCACCGTCTGCGTATGGAATCACTTCATCGAAGAAGTCGTGCTCACCGGTTTCCATCACGTACTTGATGATGGTTGGAACGATCCATAGGTGATCATCAGAACATGTATCTTCAATGCCGTGGATCTTGTCGTCATCTGACGGTGTTGGAACAACTGTTGGTGATTTTGATGGCTCAACGTCGGCTTTCTCTGGATCGAACCAGTCAGGATCGAACAAGTGTAGACCGTAGCCCGCTTTCACTTGGCCGCGAAGCAGGTCGATAATACGTTTCTTGGTCATTTGTGGGTTGGCATGGGGTACTGAAATAGCATCTTGAGCCGTATCACGGTAACCAAGACCAGTACGACCGCCAACTTCGATGAATGATGCAAAGCGTGACCAAACCACACAGGTTTCCGCTTGGTATAGCGTCCACGTGTTGATCATGGTGTCTAAGCCTTCGTTTGGAGACTTAACTTGGAACTTGTTGCAACGCTCGTCCCAGTGATCTTTGATGCCTTGGAAAGCCGCATCAACGTTTGCTGTATCTTGGTACTTCTCGCGTAGGCGTTCCCCGTTGCCTTTACCTATACCTAGTACGTACGCAAAGCGAACTTCTTCACCCGGTTGAATGGTAAATTGCTTGTGCAGAGAACCACAGTGGTTGTAACAGGTTTGAGCGCTGTTCGAACACTGACCGTTTTCAACCGCAATTGGATTAGCTTCATCACGGTACATGCCAAGGAAGTTGTCACGTTGGCCATCGTAGCTGTCTGGTGAGAAGGTTGACGCTAGGTAGTAGAAGCCTTCAAAGTCGTTAGTGTTGTAGTATAGGTCGTATTCCAACACACCTTCTTGGTAAGACGTGCCCGCAGAGTACAAAGACATCTGGTGGTTCTGGTTGTCCGATTGGATGTGGCTGAACGAGAACTCAACAAATGAGAAGGTGCTGATAGTACGTGGCTTATCAGTGTTGTTCTTTAGCACAACGTCCCAAACTTCTGCATCTTCGCCTTTAGGTACGAATAGCGTTTTGGTTGCGGTAATGCCGCTGTATTCACATTTGAACTTTGAGTATGACAGGCCGTGACGAACCTCGTAGTTCGCTTCATCTAGGCTCTTGGCCACTGGTTGCCAAGAGATAGACCAGTAATCACCCGTCTCATCATCACGCAAGTAAACATAGTGTCCAGGACGGTCAAAGGTGCCGTTTGGACGGAACTTAGTAACACGGTTGTATTCCGGAGAGTTGTAGAACGAGTAACCGCCCGCATTGTGCGAAATCACGGTACAAAACTTTTCAGTACCTAGGTAGTTGGTCCAAGGTGCTGGTACATCAGGGCGAGTGATGACGTATTCGCGATTGTCGTTATCGAAATAGCCGTATTTCATTGTCATTTCCTTTTTAACAAACTGCATCTATGCAGCTAATTTTTAAATAGTGATGCTGAGTCTTATCTGACTGAGCACCTTAATTTGAGTTAGCAAGCGCTCGATGTGAGTGTTGCTTTGGTTTTGTTTTATTGAGCTTTCCAAGGGTTGCGATAGTCAACATTGAGTCTGTCGAGTAGCGGCAAGTGACCCTTTAGGCGAGACAGGTAATCTAGCCAGTTTCGGTTGTTTTTATGTGTCCAACATCCTTCAGCTAAAGCGCTAATTCTTGGGAATACCATGTAATCCATACGCTTTTGGTTGGTGACGATCTCACACCATAGAGCACACTGAATTCCGCGGATCCGCTTACGAATTGGGTCGGTGTCGGATATCTCAGCAAGTGCTTCGTAGGTGTAAGCTTGTTCTAATGGGATAACGGCAGCCCAATCTACGCCCGGTTCTTCCGGTGCATAATCTTGGGTCATGTCGAGATAGGTAAACTGTGCAGGTTGCAACACCACATCAAAGCCTTGGCGAGCGCAATTGACAGCCGCTTCTTCACTGAGCCACGAGTAGATGATGGTCTCTTTACTCACTTTGTCGCCGTGCTGTGCTTCTTCCCAGCCGACCATGCGTTTGCCGAGTTGCTTAAGCTTGTTCTCGGCATAGCGGAATAGGTGGCCTTGTAGGTCTTTGCTGTCTTGGTACTGGTGTTCTTTCATCAATGCTTGAGCAGCAGGGCTGTTGGTCCACACGCCCGGTGGCACTTCGTCTGCACCCATGTGAATTAATTCGCTCGGGAACAGCTCCGCGACTTCTTCAATAACTGCATCTAGAAATTGGTAAGTACCTGGTAAACCTGGGTTTAGTACATTGTCGTTGTAGTGCTGAATGCTCTTGTATTGAGTGGTATCCGCTTGCTCTACCAACATGTCAGGCAGTGATTTGATTGCGGCGCGGCAGTGTCCCGGGATATCGATCTCTGGGATCACTGTGATGCTGCGTTGCTCTGCATATTCAATGACTTCGCGAATCTGTTGTTGTGTATAGAAGCCGCCATAGTTGTCAGCAATGTGGGTGTATTGCGGTTCTAGTGCATGATCAGGGCCACGCCAAGCGCCAATTTCTGTTAGCTGTGGCAGGCTCTTTATCTCAATTCTCCAGCCTTCATCATCGGTTAGGTGCCAGTGAAAAACGTTGAATTTGTAGTGCGCCAATTGGTTGATTAAACGCTTCACTTGATCCACTGAGTGGAAGTGACGAGCGCAATCCAACATCATGCCGCGGTACTTAAAGCGCGGTTGGTCGGCTATCTGGCAGCATGGTAGAGAGAAGTTCTCTGCGTCCAGTTGTTGTACTAATTGAATCAAGCTTGCCACAGCGTGTGTAAAGCCCGACTGGCTGCCTGATTCAGCAATAATCTGTTGTGTAGTGATGGTCAGCTTGTATTCGGCTTCATCTAACGTCGGGTTGCTGCGAAATAGAATGTCGCAACTCTCGTCTTTTGAAAGCGCGTTCGAAAGAGACAACTCAAAGGTCGATAGCAATTCTTGCTGGAACCAAGAGACTGCCTTATCTGCAAGATGAGATTGAACCTCAATTCCGCATTCGCTACTTAGCGCGAAACTACCTTGCTGAAATTCGATCTGATTAGGCTGAGGAATCAATGCAATCTCAGCAGCGTTAACTTCAGGTATTTGATTGCGTTCACGGTATGGCGAAGCCAGTACTATGGGTGATATCGCGACAGGCAGTACCGATGTTTCTCCATCATTATGTGACTGGATAAAGGCATCGTTAAGGCCATCAGAATAGAAGCGGAATGGTGCGCTTTGAATACTGAATTCAAGGTAGTAATGGTTGTTGGCCTTTAACACTGACGAACTTGGTGTGAATGAGCAAAAGCTGCCAACTTGAGTCAGCTCTCCTTGCGATAAACTCTCTGGAAGGATGAAACGATCAAATGCAAAGTGCAGAGACCAATCTTTTACGTCGAGGTCACTTAAGTTATGTACCGTAAGGCCAAATCGGCAGTTATTTTTTTGTTCAGAAAGAACAGCTAAGTCGATGCGATAATTCATATAACTTCCCTGCTAAGCCTGTTGATACAAGTTGTGTTGTGGTTTTCCGGCAAACATCAATGCGCCTTCAATAGCGTCGAATTGAGGTTTAACGATCCATTGTTGTACTGGTGGTGATAGCCAGTTGAGAATACGCTCAGCGATACTTCCCATTAAGCACACCTTGTCAGCGCCTTTTCGATGCAGTGCTAAGACAAACATTTCGATATCAGCCGCGGTTTGCTTGAGCATATCGATAGCCAGTTCGTCACCTTCGTTAGCGAGTTGAAAAATAACTGGTGAGAATTGACCGTAATCCTTTGGAATAGCACCTTTTGACCATTCGACAATGGCATCCACATCATTATTAAAGTGATTCATAACGTGCTGGGTCAGTGGGGTTTTGCTGCGAATACCGTCTTCTGCAAGTAAGACTTGTTGAATCAAACGTAAGCCCATAACTGCGCCTCCACCTTGATCTGAAATCGGGAATTCACGACCGCCAACCACATGTTGTTCGCCGTCTTTTAGGTAGATACCGCAAGAACCCGTACCACCAATCATGATTGCGCCGTTTTGGCCATTGTGAGCACCAATGCAAGCGCCATAAGCGTCGGTATTTAGTGTCATGCTTGCGAAAGGGTGTGGTTGAGCCACGAAGTCGAACCATGCTGATTTTTGCTCAGCACCAGCCAGCGCTAGGCCAACATGCATATTTGAAAAATGGTCTGAGTTGAGTTGCCCTTGTTGTGCCGCTTTTGTGATGGCATCAATAATTGAGATCATCGCAACATCAACACCCAAAAGGATGTTGGCACTGCCACTTTTCGCTTCACCAATCAATTTGCCTTGGTCGTCACGAATACGAGCACGACAAGAAGTACCACCACCATCAATACCTACATAGTAAAGAGTCATGATTATTGCTCCTTACGCTGAGCTAAGAAGTTGAACTGTGCAGCGGTTGCTAATAGGAACCACGCACCATGAGGGATCCACTGTTCACCCCAGCGCCAGTTTTGGAGCATGTCATCTTTTTGTGCTGGTGGATTGAACGCAATGTCTTGTTCATCTTCAAAACCAGCTGTGATGCCATTACAGATACCGCCTTTCGCATTGAAGAAACCAAGCTGAGGCAGGTAGTCTGGGTTGTTATGGCCATGACCATCGAGCATGCACATGTGATATGGGTTGAGACCCAAAATCCAATCAAGGCTATTTTGTGAAAGCTGGATTAAACGCTGCTGAAGGTCATTGTCGTTAATGTGCGGCTGAACTAGGTAAGCCATGGTTGCGAGTGAGCCAAGGCGTGCGTTCTCGCCTTGCCACCAATAACCAGTTTCGTTCTGTTGAGCTACGAAGAAGGCATCACGTTTATCACCATCGACAGATTTAACGTACTGTCTTGGGTAGCCGAATGGGTTGGTGACTTTGTCGGTGATGTTGATTTCGAACTGACAAGCTTGTTCAACAACTGTGCGCGCCTGTTCTTTTAAATCAGCATCGCTTTCGTTGTTGATGTATTCACATAGTGCAATCACCGGAAGACCGGCTTCAGCTGCGTGAAAGTATGGACGAGAGCCATCAGAGTTTGCCGACCAGAAGTGCTCAAATGAATCATCTGACTGTTGGCGAGAGATTAAACGAGTCGCCCAAGTTCTTGCTTCTGATAGGTATTGCTGGTCTTGTGTTACGCGATACAGCTCATTGGCTGCGAGTAGGGCGCAATACTCGTCGATGATGTTCTCTTCACCATCGTTTAGATACTGGAGGTTGTACTCTTTTAAGTGCCAGTAACCCTTAACCGCCGTTTCAAGGTAAGTGTGGCTCGAGTAGCTGCCAGAGATTTCAAGCTCAGAAGCTGCGGCTAATGCTGCGATAGCAACACCTGCACCTTGCCGGTAGCCCGCTTGTAAGTCCGTTGATTTATGACCTTCTTGAGTCGCATAAGCGCAGATATCGCGCTGGTTGATATCTTTGCTCCATTTGTCGAATACTGTCATATAGAAGTATCCGTCAGCGTCTTGCATACGCACTAAGAAGTCGGCACCGAACAGAGCCTCTTCCGTTAGACGAGTCATGGAGAATTTGGGGAAGTCTGGATTATGGCTAGTCAAGCGTACGCTTTTTAGCATGTTCCAAACGACCATTGGAATTTGTTGTGGGTTTAGGTAGTTACCATAAGACAGGTGGCTAAAATACTTACTGACATCGCCTGATGCGTCATACCATCCACCGTGGACATCGACGTATCGGTCGGTACCTAGAATTTGTGCTTGTCGATCTTTTTTGTCGAAAATACCGCCACAGCGTTGTGACTTAAAGTAATGAAGTACATCAGAAAACGTGTGGTTCATTAATAGGTTGCTACCAATCTCAAACACTTCAGAGCGCAGATTGTCAAAACGTAGGTAGTAGCGACCAGATTCAGTGACTGAACTGAAATCAATAGTGAAGAATTGCCCTTGATGCCAATTTGCTACGCGGCCTTGTTTAACCACATCAAAATTTCCGACAGTCATATGGTTGTCAGCACAGACGAGTAGAGCCGTAGTGCTTGATAGGCGAGCTTTCTTAGTTTGTAGGATAGCTTGCTTCGGGCCTGTGGACTCATAGCCAATATGGTTGGTCAATAACAGCATCAATATTCTCCGACAGTCCTAGTTTCTATTGGCTAGGTACTTGAATGTTTTGGATATAAATAGTTAGGGTCCGAAGACCCTAACTTGGGTTTTATTGCTTAGCTTTCGTGTAGGTAACAGCGCACAAAGTGGTTATCAGCGAGTTGCGTAACCCCTGGTAGCTGCTCTTTGCACTTATCCATTGCGTGAGTACATCGGCCTGCAAATGGGCAGCCTGCTGATACTGGTGTCCACAGAGGAATCTCACCTTTGTTGCCTGCAAGTTGCTCGTGGATCGACTTCTTAGGATCTGGAACGGCCGAAACAAGCAATTGGGTGTATGGGTGCTGAGGGTTAGCAATCACGTCATCGGTATCGCCCCATTCCACCATGTGTCCCACGTACATCACCGAAAGGTCTTCAGCGATGTAACGAGCGGTTGCGATATCGTGAGTGATGTAAAGCAGAGACATTTGCTTCTCGAACTTCATCTCTTCCATTAGGTTCAAAACACCGGCACGAATCGATACATCAAGCATTGAAGTTGGCTCATCGGCTAGTACAACTTCGGCACCTACCGCGATGTTGCGGGCTAGGTTGACACGTTGACGCTGACCACCAGACAGTTGGTGAGGGTATTTCTTCGCCGTCTCTTTTGGCGGAATGAGACCTACTTGCTCTAAAAGATCGTAAACGCGTTCTTCTAGCTCTTTCTTGTTGCCCGGAGATACTTTCTTGTGGATCAACAGTGGTCGAGCAATGTGGTGGAAGATATTGTGCGTTGGGTTCAATGAACCAAACGGGTCTTGCCATACCATCTGCACGCCTTCACGGTAGTGCATAAGATCTTTTCTGCTTGAGATCTCTTGGATATCACGACCTTTGTATTCGATCGTGCCGCCTGAAGGTGCGTACATTTTTGCGATCATTTTTGCGGTTGTTGATTTGCCTGAACCAGACTCACCAACCACTGCTAGGCCACGGCTTTTGTACATCTTGAATGACACGTCGTTAATCGCACGCATCATTGGGGTTTGAATGGTGGTACTGCTTATTGGGAAGTCTTTTACGACATTCTTGCCTTCTACCAATAATTGACCGAAATCTTTGCTCATAATTGTCTCCAGAATCCTTATTCGCTTTGCTTGTTTTTAGGCGGTCGAGCCGCCTTGTTCGTTATTCACGCTGAGTCAGCGTGCAAGCTATAGCTTCCTTTGTACTATTGGGTCACCGTACAGGTGGCAGTTAGACAAATGTCCCGGGTCGATAGAACGCAGCTTGGTTGGCACCTTGGTACACTTTTCATGTACACGGTCACAACGAGCTTGGAAACGACACCCTTCAGGGATCTCTAACAGGTTCAGAGGGTTACCCGGAATACCTGCTAACTTTGTCTTTGGCCCTGTCAGTGGAGGGAAAGAACTTCCCAACCCTTTGGTGTAAGGGTGGTAAGGGTTTTCTAGAATATCTTGAGAGTTAGCTACTTCGATTAGCTCACCTGAGTACATGATGCCGATGCGGTCAGAGAACTCGACCATCAATGACAAGTCATGGGTGATGAACAGAATCGAGAAGCCAAACTCTTCTTTCAGTGCATAGATCTTTTGTAGGATTTCGCGTTGCACAACCACATCAAGTGCGGTTGTCGGCTCATCCATAATGATCAGCTTTGGATTCAGTGCTAACGCGATAGCGATAACTAAGCGCTGACGCATGCCGCCAGAGAATTGGTGAGGGTAATCACTCAATCGGCTCGGGTGAATATCTACGATTTCAAGTAGACCTTCAGCACGTTGTTTAGCTTGCTCACGAGTCATGTTGGTGTGACGCATGATTACGTCACAGAACTGCTCTTCCATCGGTAGTACTGGGTTGAGTGCGTTCATCGCGCTCTGAAATACCATCGACATCTCGCTCCAACGGAACGACTGCATACGGTCATCACTGTATTCAAGGATGTTCTCACCGTTGAAGATAACCTCACCACCACTGATGTAAGCGGGCGGCTTATGAAGACGCATAAGAGAGAAAGCGACCGTTGATTTACCACAGCCAGATTCACCAGCTAGGCCGAAGACTTCACCTGGAGCGATGTCGAAACTTACGTTGTTACACGCACGAACATCGCCAGACTCTGTGATGTAATCCACGCATAAGTTGCGGATAGAAATTAGTGGTTCAGACATGATTATTTATCTCCGCTCCAAAGTGCATTTTGTGGTGGTAGTTCTGGTTCACGTTCTTCTTTGTCTTGAGCTGCTAGTTTCTTCCAACGCTTCATGCCTTTGTGAGAACGCAGTTGCGGGTTAGCAATTTCATCGACCGCGAAGTTAAGTAGAGCAAGGCCAGTTACAAGTAGTGTCAGTGCGATACAAGGAGCCAGCAGTTCCCACCAAGCGCCAATCAGCATTGATGAAGAGGTTTGAACGTTGTAAAGCATGATGCCCCAGCTGATTGTGTTCGGGTCACCAAGACCTAGGAACGAGATGGTTGCTTCCATCATGATTGCGTACATCACCGAACCGATGAAGCTTGCGCCAACGATAGAGATAAGGTTTGGCAGAATCTCTACGAAGATGATGCGGAATGAAGATTCACCCAAAACTTCAGCGGCTTTTACAAACTCTTTTTCACGCAGTGCTAAGGTTTGGGAGCGAACAACACGGGCACCCCAAGCCCAAGACATAAAGCCGATAACCAAGGTTATGGTGAGTGGCCCTGCCTCACCGATAAAGGCTGCTACTACGAACAGTAATGGGTATTGAGGGATTACCAGCATGATGTTCATTGCGGCTGTTAGAACGTCATCGACACGGCCACCGAAGTAACCTGCAGAAACACCAATAACAGTTGCGAGTAAACATACGGTTAGACCCGCACCAAAACCTACAGCAAGAGATACGCGTGCGCCGTATACCACTTGAGACCAAACGTCACGACCCATACGAGTTGTACCTAGTACGTGGTCTGCCTTTTTAGACATGATCAATGTACGACGGTCGTCTGCTAGATTTT
This sequence comes from Vibrio sp. 10N.247.310.98, assembly GCF_041467395.1. Classification (NCBI taxonomy): domain Bacteria; kingdom Pseudomonadati; phylum Pseudomonadota; class Gammaproteobacteria; order Vibrionales; family Vibrionaceae; genus Vibrio; species Vibrio sp. 10N.247.310.98. The sequence goes on from NZ_JBFSUL010000029.1 coordinate 43,112, forward strand.
GAGCAACCCAGCCATCAGGGTTAGTTTGTGCAGACTTCACCACGAAACCAGGATATTCGTGTGGGTTACCTGTACGCTTGTCTGGTACATGTTTGGTGATTAATGGAGCTGCAATCGCGCCAAGAATAAAAATACTTAGGATGATGACGCCTGTTAGGGCCATCGGGTTACGCCAAATGAGTTTTAAAAAGTCTTTCATGATTATTTACCACCCTTACGAAGACGAGGGTCAAGAACAACGTAAAGCATGTCTGCAACTAGGTTAAAGAACAGCATGAATAGCGTCATGATAAGCAGCTGACCTTGCAGTACTTGGTAGTCACGAGCGTTAATTGCGTTGAAAAGTACGCTGCCAAGACCTGGGTAGTTAAAGATGATTTCGATAATTAACTGACCGCCGATTGCCATACCTAGCGACATTGACAGGGCTGTCACACTAGGTAGCATCGCGTTACGAGCTGCGTAGTTGAATACCACTCGGTTTTCGCTCAGGCCTTTGCCTTTCGCCATGGTGATGTAGTCTTCGGCTAATAGGTTGATCATGTTGTTACGCATGTTTACTAGGAAGCCACCAATTTGAACAACAGAAGCACAGAACAGTGGTAAGAAGGCGTGGTAAGCGACATCTTTAATGAATGCCCAGCTTGTCCAATCAGGTATAGTACCAGCGGTGTAGGCATACCCTGTTGGGAACCACTTCAAGCCAATTGCAAAGGTAAATAGTGCAATCATCGCGATAACAACTTGAGGAACGGCTTGTAGAATCAGCATCCCTGGCGTTACGAAGGCATCGTACTTACTGCCGCGTTTCCACGCTGCGAAAATACCTAGGATTGAACCAATCGAGAAAGAAAGAATAACTGCGGTGCCGGCTAAGAAAAGCGACCAACCGAATGCTCCACCCAACAGTGTGTTTACAGAAAGTGGGTAGAATTGAATTGATGTACCAAGTTCCCAGCTAAGAATGTTCTTCATGTACGCCACGTATTGAACTAAGTAGCCACCATCAACGAAGCCTAATAGTTCTTTCATTGCAGCAATACGCTCTGGAGTAACTTGTACAGAAGCGTTCGCAAACATCATGGTAACTGGGTCACCAGGCATTGCTCTTGGAATAATAAAGTTTAACGTCGCAGCAACTAATAGCGCGACAAAATAAAATGACAAACGTCTTAAAAAATAACCCATAACTCACACCTTACTCACCCAGATTGTTTCCCTGTTTCTGGATTCAGGTCGCTCCTAGCGAAATTTGGAACGAAAAATCCCCTGACGACTAGCGCCATACTTTCAATTGAGAGTGTGGGGATTTTTATAAGCGGCGTAAGAGGTTACGCCGCAAGGATTGAACGATTACTTATTTAACTGGTTTTAGGTCCAGTACATGAAGTAGACGCTCTGGAATACCAGCCCAAATGTTTGGACGGCCTTTTGGATTTTCTTCGTTCCACCAACCAGTGAAGCGAGTTGTGTTGTATTGGTACATGTAAGCACCAGACATCACAGGGATTGTCACTTGGTCTGCAGCGATGATTTGCTGGATACCGTGTGCAATGTCTAGCTGCTCGTTCTTATCAGCTGTTTTGTAGAAGCTGTTTAGAAGACCATCTAGCTTGTCGTTTTTGTAGAAGTGCATTGCGAAACGAGGCATACCATCACCAGATTGTAGTGATGAGTTGTAAGCACTGTTCCAGTACGTGTATGGATCCGCACCGTGGAAGTAGTTTGTGTATGCTACGTCGTATGTACCTTCAAGCATTGCTTGGTTGTAAACAGAGAAGTCAGGTGTACGAGCTTTCGCTTTAATACCGATTTCGTTTAGCTGTTCTACCGCTAGTTGAACTGTGTTGTTGAAGTCAGTCCAGCCGTTTGGCGATTGAATCATTAGTTCGAAAGACTTGCCTGATGGAGTGTCAACAAAACCATCTTTGTTTACATCTTTGAAGCCAGCGTCAGCAAGAAGCTTCTTCGCGCCTTCAGCGTTGTAAGTGTTGAAGCCTTTGTACTTGTCATGAGTTTTTTCATCAGACCAAGCTTCAAACGCGTAGCCAAGACCCGATGCGAAATCGTTTACAGTACCGCCACCGTAGAATGCGATGTCGATGATAGTTTGACGGTCAAGAGCCATAGAGAAAGCACGACGGAAGTCAACGTTGCTCAATGCTTCATGCTTCGCAGCATCAGGGTGCTTGAAGTTAACGATGAATGCCTGTGTACCTGCTGGCGGGTACCAGTAGTGGTGTTTAGGGCTAGCTGCTGCGTATGTACGATCGATATCTGGAACGAAAGAAGACGTCCAGTCCATTTCACTGTTTACAACTTTACCTAGGAATTGGTCGTTGTTCGCAATTTGTGGAACACGTAGACAGTCAACATCTAGGTTGTCTGCATCCCAGTAGTTCGGGTTTGCACACTGGATGTATAGCTGCGCTGTAAACGTATCGATTTCTGTAAATGGACCAGAACCTACCGGGTTCTCATTGGTAAACGTTGATGGATCTTTAACGTCTTTCCAGATGTGCTTAGGTACTACAGGTACTTTAGCAATCTCGTAAGGTACGTTTGAGTTTGCTTCTGTTAGTGTGAACTTAACTTGGTTGTCGTTCAGTTTTTCTACAGAAGTTACCCAAGAGTTGATACCAGATTGGTCAAGCTCTGGCTTCTCTTTTACAAGGTTGAAAGAAAAAACAACATCATCAGCAGAGAAAGTTTCTCCGTCTGACCATTTAACACCCTTACGAATGTCGAAAACAACGCTCATCAGATCATCTGACATCTTGAAGTTTTCAGCTAGACGGAACACTGGAGTGTTACCGTGCATTTCGTTAAATACTACTAGCGGCTCATACATGAAGTCAGTTGTAGTATGTAGGTTAGTAGCACCAAGGTACGGGTTAAAGTTACGTACGAATGTAGTGTACTCTTTCGGGTGAACGGTCAGTTCACTGCGTTCTGCAGCGGTTGCTACTGATGCAAAACCTGTTGTAGCAGTTGCAATAATTGCTGTTGCTATTGCTGTTTTTTTTATATTGGCAAGCATAGCTGTTCCTTACTATTTGCTTTCATTTCACTAATGGATTGAATGTTATCTGTCGCTAAATTGTTTAGTAGATACACACTCTGGTTAAAGGCCTACCTCTTCTTCGTTGCTCCAGATTCATCGTTGATTCTGAGAAGTGGTAAGAGTGGCCTGTAGGCCTTTGGCAGGAGTAAGAAAACACCTTATCGATGAATTAATCAAACTCGTTTCCCGTCAAAAACGTTAAAAACACACAACCCCACGTCATTAACGTCAAAATAGGTTGCTTTGGTGGTTTTTCGTACGCAATTGTTAAAGTGATGTGACTCGCATTTGGTTTTGAGGTTCTTGCAGGTTGTAAGTGGCCACTAACTTTAAAGGCTTTTTATTATAATGCCTTACCCTACGTTGGTATAATTGTAGATCTCGGTCACTTGCCAGTTTTACGTTAAATTTCCCTAGAAAATTAAATCTGCCGTTCTGTTGTGACTCGCTTCTCAAACTGCAACAAAGAGTCAGATATGATTGAGAATAGAACGAAAAGTACTGACGGTTACGAGCTCACACTGTACGTAATTGGCGTGAATTCCTCCTTGTTTAAGGGCGTAAAAAAAGTGCGTTGCAAGCGATGGGATTCTACTTTTTGTGATTATTAGGCGTACAAAAAAGCCCACGCTAGGTGGGCTCCATTATTCAAAGTATCGTGATGTTGGTTCAGGGATTAACTGGTCAGTAGTTTCTGAAGTTTATCTCTTAGCATCTCAATATGGGTTCTTTCTGGCGTCTGTTCTTTACAGTGTTCCAGTATGAATTCGATTGAGCTCAGTACCGTTCGCCAGCGAGGGGTTTTCGGTAGGGTTTCTACGCGTAGGTATTTGTCTAGCGTTCGAGTTTGCAGCGTACTGCGGTCTAAGTAGACGCGCCACAAGCCACTCTTCTCGGCGAAAGCGAACTTGGTTTCACCCGTCACCGATTCCCAGTAGATGATGGCATTAGTCATCGCATCGACCAGTACCTCGCGCATTAACTCTTGCTTGTTTTTACCTTCACCGGTTGCCTTGTCAGCAAGACGAGTAAATTCTCCGCCAAGCTCCTTCAACTGTTGCAACTTATCTTTGTCGCCTTCAAAGGCATAACTAGAGAGAGCTTCAACCGCCGTTTCAAGGTTATTGATTCGGTTTGAGTTAACACCACCACCTACATTGAAGATATACATGGTGTCGAGCCCTGAGCCTTCAGGCAGCTTAAGGATGTCACTTGGTATGCGCTGACGTGTATCGTCTATATAGATATCAATATCACCGCAGTAGTGGGCTTGTTCTACCTTAAGGTATTTAGGCGCAATGATCTCGTCGACCATTGAGCGTTTAAGTTGTTCTTGTCCGCGTCTGAATAGCTTCGCCGCAGCTTCGTTAGCAAAGCGAATACGTTGGTCGTCACGAATACAGATGATGGCTTCAGGTGCCGATTCTAGTTGCTCTAATAAGCGGCCTTGAGTTTCTAACAAGTTAGCCTCAACCATCGCTCTATGTTTGAGCTCGAGTTGCAGTTGGTCGTTTTCAAGGCGTCTCTGTTCAGCTTTGCTTGCTGATAGATGTGCTGTAATTCGAGCCGCTAGTTCTTGTTTGTTGAACGGTTTAGACAAGTAGTCATTGGCGCCAGCTTCGAAACCTCGAACACGGTCTTCTGCTTGGTTGAGTGCCGTTAGCATGATGATTGGCAACTGAGCATGATCGTATTGCTTACGCAGTGCTTCACAAACCTGATAGCCGCTCATTCCTGGCATCATGATGTCGAGTAGAAGCAGCTCTGGCTTCTCTTTCTCAATCAGTTCAATGGTTTCAGGGCCATCACATGCAGTACGTACTCGATAACCTTCTAACTTCAAGAAGCTGTCTAATACTCGTAGGTTAACCGGCTCATCATCGGCGATAACCAATAACGGGCCATCTGGGTTTTCACTGATAACACTATTTTCTTGTTGGCTGTTATCAATTAAATCAGGCGCTTGGAAGTGCGAGTAGTGACCTGATTCGTTGTAACTGTCTAACTCATCTTGAGTAGCTAGGGGCAGGGTAAAGCTAAACGTAGTGCCGAGCATTGGTTGGCTACTAACGTACAGTGAACCGCCCATTAGCTCGATCAACTGACGACTGATCGATAATCCAAGCCCTGCACCTTGGCGGTAGTTACTCGCATCTTGGCCTGCTTGAATCAATGGCTCAAAGATGTGCTCAAGGTACTCGGCCGGTATACCTTGGCCAGTATCGACAACTTGTACACGAATGTTGTCATCGATAACGCTGGCAGAGATAACAATTTTACCTTCTGAGGTGTACTTGATGGCATTGCCGACCAAGTTATACATCACTTGCTCAAGTCGTTGAGGATCCGATGAAACCAGACCTAAATCACTTGGGACTTGGTTAATAATACGGATTGGCTTATTGCCCAATAGGTGATGAGACAACTCTAGGACCAAGCTGGTGGCTGCCGACAAATCAACGGCTGATTTCTTAATATCTAAGCTGCCATAGCGCATCTTGTGATAATCAAGCAGATCATCAACCAAGGTCGCCAATCTCTGACCGCTATTGATGATGATATCCAACTGATATTTCTGATTAGCAGGAATAGGGCCGTTAGCTCCAGATATCAACGCTTCAGCGATACCCACCATGCCATGCAGTGGTGTTCTCAATTCATGTGAAGTAGTCGCTAAGAACTCATCTTTGAGTTTATTTGCCAGTTGTAACTCTTCGTTTTGCTTTTGAATGGTCTTAAGGTTGTCCTCAAGCTCATCGTTTTGGCTTTTGATGAGCTGCATTTTTTCACGAATAGATCGCTGCATTCTTTCGAAGCTCACCGCGAGTCGGCCTATCTCATCTTTGCGCTCGGTATTGATCATGGTTTCATCGAGATCACCCGCCGATACTTTTTCGGCAGCCCACGTCAGTTTAAGCAGTGGGGATGTGATGAAGTTAGACAGATAGTGCGATGCAACGACTACCAGAATGATCGCCGTTAGCATCACGATCACGAAGATCTTTTCTAACTGATGAATACGGGCAAACGCCTCTTTCTCTGGCAGCTCTACGACAAGAGCCCATGTTGCGTATTTCAGCTCAATTGGCGTATATGCCGCGATGATCGCTTGATCTAGGGTGTTGTCGAAGGTGCCAACCGCTGTTTCGCCAGCCAATGCTTTATCGACAACATCTAGGCTCAAGTTGATAGATTCTTGTGAATGAGCAAGGCTACGCGGCAGGTGATCATCACCTACAAGCAGCGTTTGAATATTCGAACTCTTGTTGAGATCCGCAATCAACTTAGTAATGCCGTTGATTGGTAGCCTAAACATCGCGTAACTGTGTAGGTAGCCTTGTTGAACGATAGGTGCGCCTAGCCATGCGGTCTGTTTGCCATTCTCGTCTTTAAAGTCAGAAACGATAACCGGCGTGTAATCTTCGTTAGATTTGCGTCGGTCGGTTACGTCTTTGGCTAGTCGTTGAAAGGTAATACCTAGGTTGGAGTCCTTGTATTTTCCTGTCAGCAGATTGGTGCCGTAATCGTCATTTTTAAAGACGGAATAAGCGACGTTACCGTTGATATCAACTAAGAGAATATCGTCAAAATCAGAGCGTTTAAGCAGTTCTAGGTAAGCATTATGGTAGCGCTTGTGGAGCAGGCGATAACGCTCGCTGCCAATAAAGCTGCTGGATTCAGGGAGGATCGACGTTTTGATTTGATCGCCAGAGCCTTGAATATAGCGCTGCTGTGCATTACTGCGTGCCTCGTCAATATCTAACCCCAATCGTTGAAATGCATTGATCAAACCATAAAATCGCCCGCCACTGGCATTGGCCAATTCTGAGCGAACAAAGCCCATCACTTGGGATTCTTGAGCTTGTAGGTAATCGACAATTTGCTGCTGCTTAGTATCACGAACCGAAACAAGGTGTGAGGTGCTTTGTTCCTGGAGATCCTGACTGTGCGATTGGAGGAAAAATATCGCGATAAGTGTCACAGGGGTAATACTGAGGACAAGAAATGCCAGCATTAGGGTATTTTGAAGGCGCTTAAACTTCTGCTTACGATAGAATCTAAACATAAATTGGGTACTACTTTCCTTTGATGTACTGCTAAAAGGGGCGAAAACAAGTACAGAGAATAGAATTAACGGGTTCCAATTTAACGAAATTAACGAGTTTTTTTACTTTGACAAGTAAGTGGTATTTAAAGCGTGTGCAAAAGCTCATTTTTATAGAGTTTTGACAAAAATATGAACAGACAGCGCAGATAATGACCCTGCGCTGTGCTAGAGAGGTTATTTGTTTGCGTGATAGATCGCGAATTTAGTGGTCTTATTTAGAGTCGCGCATTTTCCAAACGCTTGTTCAATAATTGGAATGTATTTTAAGAAACTATTCGCAACAATAATCATCTCACCAGAACGCTTCAAATGCTTAGGAGCCTGAGAAAGTAAGGTCTCAGTCGCGCTGTAGCTAGTGTCTAAACCTGAATGGAATGGTGGGTTACTGATGATGAACTGATAGTCTTCTGCAGTATCAGAATAGACATCGGATGCGAAGACTTTACCCGTTAAACCATTCGCTTCTAGCGTTGCTTGGCTTGATGCCACGGCAAATGCACTGATGTCGCACATTTCTAGCTCGATATCTGGGTTACGAGATGCCATCACCGCGCCCAATACGCCTGCACCACAGCCAAAATCCAGTACCTTGCCTTTTAGTTTTGGCAGAGTATCCAACAGAAGTTGGCTACCGACATCGAATTGACCGTGACTGAAGACGCCAGGAAGGCTTTTTACCGTAAGTGATTGCTCACCAATGTTAACCGTGTAGGTCTTAAACCAGTCTTGCAGGTTGAACGCTTGTGGTTGCTCGAAGCATTGACCCCAGTAGAAAGAGCAACGACGCGCTGAATCGTATTTAACAACTTTGCCGTAAGGAGCAAACATCTTCTCGATGCTTTTCACGCCTGAACGGTTTTCACCAACCACGACGATCTCGGTATCTTTGCCTAGCTTGGCAAATAGCATCGCCAACAAAAATTCCGCTTCCGCTTTGGCTTTTGGCCAGTACAACATCACTAAGTCGGCTTTGGTCTCTTCGGTAAACTCCGCACCATAAAAACGTTGGATGGTGTTGTAGCCTTCTAATTGACGGTAGTAGCTGTAATTAGAAGTAAACACAGAGACAGATTCACAATGCTTCGCTAACTCAACAGGGAACAAGTCTTCTGCCTCACCGGCAACTAAAACATGTTTGCCTTCAAAGTAGGCGAGTTGGCGTTGAGCAATCTGGCTTGGTGCAATATAAGCTGACATAGGACACTCTGTTGAATCGTTAGCAAAAAATGAGGGCGGATTTTCGCATAATCCGCCCAAAGCTTGAAGTGTTTAATACGGGTTCGCCAATCAAGTTGACGTCAAGTTCGTTAACTCTTGTCTTGCTGGTTTAAAAAGTCCTTAAACTCTTCATCGTAGATGTTGAATAGGACAATGGTAATCGCAAAAATCAATGGTCCGTAGATAAGACCAATTAGGCCAAACAGTTGAATACCACCCAATAGTGAGAAGAAGATCATCAGGGTATTCATGCCTGCACTGCCTTGCATTAGCAGCGGACGCAGAAGGTTATCAATTGAACCAACAATCGCTACACAGTAAACCGTTAGGAAAATCGCCCACGTGGTATCACCAGTTAGGAACAAGTAGGTTGCTGCTGGAATCCAGATTAATGCGGTACCCACAACTGGGATGAAAGAGGCAAAGCCCATCATAGTACCCCAGAATAGACCTGGGAAACCGGCAATCCACATACCTAAACCGCCGGCAAAACCTTGCGCGATTGCGGTTAAGAATGAGCCCATTACTGCTGATTTAGATACTTGTTCTATCTCTGTTAGAAGTTTGTCTTCTTGGCTACGAGACAGCGGCAGAATATGACGAACCACACTGATGATTTTGTCATGATCTCTTAATAAGAAGAACAAAACGAACAGCATCAAGAAGAAATCCATCAAGAAATTGGTTGCGTCACCTAAGATTTTGGCACTGATACCAACTAGCTTAGAACCAAAGCTGGTCGCAAACTCACCGACTTTTTGTGCGATGGCTTGGGGATCAATGTTGTCGAAAGGCAGGTAGTTATTCACAAATGACAGCGCTTTGACCACTAACGGATGAGCAAACAGAGTCTGAATGCCACCGTGGGTCACCCATTGGTAAGTATTCTGAGAGAACAGAGAACCTTGCTGAACAATTGCTGCGAATACTGCCAATAAAGGGATAACAATAATGAAGGTCAGTATGATACAAGACAGCAGAGAGACGATGTTTTCTTTATTCGGGAGCTTTTTTTCAAGCCACTCATGGATTGGGAACATCAATAGTGAAATGATAAAGGCCATCACGATAGAGTTAACGTATGGCTCGATAAGCAAGTAACAAGCATAAGCCGCCGCGAGTAGGGCAATGATGATCACCCAGTGGCTGGAATTGATTTTGAGTTTTTCTGACACGGTAATGGTCTCTATATTTGCGTTCTGAGTTTATAATGGCTGCAAAACAGAGAGTTAGCAATGAGGAGTTTTGATAATGGGATGCTGTAATAAAGATAAGAAATGCCAAGACGAAGAACAGCAAACAAAAAAAGAGATCCCTTGGTTCAGAATGTTCCTTGGTACCTTGATGTTGTTGGTTTTTCTTTTCTGGGAACGTTAATCGCTTTTGGTTCAGCTTTAGCCTTAGTCGACGGCTAAATAAGCTGTCATATTTTTTGGCTGGTGAGCGCGATATATAAAAAGGGCTGCATTTAATGCAGCCCTAAATTCAATCGGTTAGCGACTTATAAAGTGCTTTCGATTATTTGCTTTCAGCAGCAATGATCGCAAGAGAGCGGTCGGCAGCTTCTAGTGTTGCATCAAGTTCTTTTGAACCATGAGCAAGAGAAGTAAAGCTTGCTTCGAATGCTGAAGGTGCAAGGTAAACACCGTGATCTAACATTAGGTGGAAGAAGCGCTTGAAGCGTTCTACATCACACTTAGTTACATCTTCGTAGCACGTCACAGTTTCTTGATCTGTGAAGAAGAAACCAAACATACCGCCAACTTGATGAACTAGCATCGGGATGCCGTGCTTGTCAGCAAGTTGCTTGAAGCCTTTTGCCAACTGCTTAGTTTTTGAAGCTAGACGCTTTTCGTTGCCTTCTTCTCGTAGAAGGTTCAAACATGCGTAGCCAGCAGCCATTGCAACAGGGTTACCTGAAAGCGTACCCGCTTGGTAAACAGGGCCAGTTGGTGCGATGTATTGCATCACGTCTTTACGACCACCGAAAGCACCGACAGGCATGCCGCCGCCAATCACTTTACCAAGACACGTTAGGTCTGGCTTGATGTTGTAGTAAGCCTGAGCACAACCTTCAGCAACGCGGAAACCTGTCATTACTTCATCAAAGATTAGCAATGCACCTTCTTGATCACAGATTTCACGTAGACCTTCGTGGAAGCCTTCTACAGGAGGGATACAGTTCATGTTACCCGCTACCGGCTCAACGATGATACAAGCGATCTCGCCTTTGTTTGCTGCGAAGATTTCACGTACTGAATCTAGATTGTTGAAGGTTGCTGTTAGCGTTAGTTTCGCAAAATCAGCCGGTACGCCTGGAGAGCTTGGTTGACCTAAAGTCAGTGCGCCAGAACCAGCTTTTACAAGTAGGCTGTCTGCGTGGCCGTGGTAGCAGCCTTCAAACTTAAGAATTTTGTCACGACCAGTGAAGCCACGAGCTAGACGAATCGCGCTCATTGTTGCTTCTGTACCTGAGCTCACCATACGTAGCTGTTCCATTGATGGAACCATCTCAGATACCAGTTCAGCCATTTTGATTTCAGTTTCGGTTGGAGCACCGAAGCTAAGGCCGCGTTGAGCTGCTGCAATAACTGCGTCACGAATAACCGCGTGGTTGTGACCAAGGATCATTGGACCCCAAGAGCCAACGTAATCGATATACGCTTTACCATCAGCATCAAAAATAAGTGGGCCATCAGCGCGTTCAACGAAGATTGGAGAACCACCTACGCCATTGAATGCACGAACTGGAGAGTTTACGCCACCAGGAATGGTTTGCTGTGCTTTTTCGTACAGCTCTGCTGATTTGGTCATTGATATATCCTCTTTTGACTGTCGGACCAATTGGCACGCATTGTACCTATCCCTAATCCAACTAGGAATGCTTTCGCCCAGATAATCACCCGAATCTGGTTGTTTTGTGTGGTTACACGTTTTAATTGTTAGATATTGGCGAGTTTACGACAGTAAAAGGACCGATCCTGTGGTGAATACTTGAACGTTTCAGTCAGGTATTAGATAATCACCGGAATATAAGAAAATACTCAACAACTATGGTCTCGAATTAGATTTGTATCATGTTGTTTTTGACACAGGTAAGAGAGGTTGTCGTGAGCGAAGTAAATATCCCATTGTCTTTTTCTGATGCAGCAGCTACCCGCGTACAAACGCTAATTGCTGAAGAAGAAAACCCAGAACTAAAACTGCGTGTATACATTACAGGTGGTGGTTGTAGCGGTTTCCAATACGGCTTCACATTTGATGAAAAAGTAAATGATGGCGACACTACAATTGTAAACAGCGGTGTAACGCTGGTTGTTGATCCAATGAGCCTACAATACCTAATGGGCGGCATGGTTGATTACACTGAAGGCCTAGAAGGCGCACGCTTCTTTGTGAACAACCCGAACGCTACAACAACATGTGGTTGTGGCGCATCATTCAGCGTATAGCATGAGTTGAAAATAGCTTGAGCTCAAAGCTGTATTAGATACATTTCAAACGCCGAACTTATGTTCGGCGTTTTTGTTTTTACTTAGTAACTTATTACTTTTCGTGCGACCTGAGGTCGTATGAAGCGTTGTTCACCGCTTAACGAGTGAACCATCT
>NZ_JBFSUL010000030.1:0-54236 GCF_041467395.1 Vibrio sp. 10N.247.310.98
ACATCACTTCACGCTACCCCTTATTCCATATGGGTTTTTCATGATCTTGCCCTGACTCGGACGTGAGTTACAGCGTTAGCTTTAAGGTTGAGGGTATATAACAATATGATGCAGCTTTGATCTATTGCATTAGTGGCTTTGGTGCCTTCTTCCTCTAATGCCTAGGCTTCCTCTATCTGCACATTCAATGGCCGATATTTGAAGAAGTTATCACCTAGAAGTTTTCAATCATTTGTACGAAGGGTACTGTTGAAACATTTCGGCGATCTCCTCGTAAATCAGCTCTTCACGTTCCTTAGAACTCATTGAGCGAGTCAATTTTCGGCTTGAATTCGCTGTCCATACAACGATGTTGGTTCTATCATCGATCAGTTCTACAACCAATTGTCCGTACGTCTGTCGGTGATAATTTTGTGGAGTGGACATTCCCCCACGGAAATTGTTCCAACCATAGCCAATACCAACTGACGAGCCGGAAGACACAAGTTCAGATGCTTGCTGAAGTTGGTAGCGGACGTATAGGTCGCCTCCGTCCTCTACAAATGAAACCCCTGTGCGGCTCATTTCTTTAATGATCGCACTTTCAATCCTGATTGAGTCGATACTAATCGGTATTTTGTTCTTCTCTTCTTTCGCAGTCCCGGGCGAGCTGAAATCATAGGTTTTATACATTGAGAAATCGGTTTGCTTTTCGAAGTCAGTATTTATTGTAGAGCAGGCAGCTAGAGGAAGCGTTAATAATATGGTGGTTAGACGAAGCATTTTCTATCTCCTTGGAAGGTGGTTTGAAATGAAATTTTCTTCTGAAGGTGATTATACTTGTCCGGTAATCGATACTTTATGTTCGTTATATTCAGTCAATCTGGTAGTAAAAGTGACGCGATTAATCGTATTTTAACTTTATTGTTCAAGGGGGAATTATATTGAACTGGATAAAGAGAAACATCAACGTGATGATTAACTCGCTAAGAAAAATTCCAACTATTATAAATGGTGAATTTTTACTTTCGGAAGCAGACGATATCTTAATATCCCTTGTTGATTAGGAGGGGAATTTGTAGATAAAGCCCCACGCGATTGACACGTGGGGCTCGGTGTTTCAGATCAGCGTTGAGCGATTAACTCAGATTACCGTCAATATCCAACTGCTTAAGCTGAGCCTTTCTTAATATTGCGGCTTTCTGACTGTACGTTTCGGTACATTTTGGAAAGCTGCTTATTGTTAGCGCGTTGCTCTGCAAGAGAAGCGCCGTTTCTTGCTTGTTCTCTCAGTAGCTTTTGATAATTAGTAAATCGTCTTTCAGACAGTTCACCACTCTCAATGGCAGCCCTTATCTTGCATCCTGGCTCTGATTCATGATGACAATCAGAGAAGCGGCAGTGCATTGCTAACTCTTCGACGTCTGAAAAAGTTTCACTCACGCCTTCAGCGCAGTCTGCAAGTTGGAGCTCTCGCATTCCTGGAGTGTCGAGAAGCAAGCCACCTGATGCGAGCAAGTGGAGTGATCGTGATGTGGTTGTATGACGACCTTTACTGTCGTCTTCACGAATACCACCAGTTGCCTGCGATGCTTCACCTAGCAATGAGTTAACCAAAGTCGACTTACCCACACCAGAAGACCCCATTAGCGCGACGGTTTTGCCGGTTTTACACCAAGGTGACAGTACTTGGGTTGAGCCTTGATCTAGGCTATTGACCGCTTCGATCATGAGCATCGGGTCTAAGCTTTGTACCTGTTGTACTTTGCCTTCGTAGTCGTCACACAAGTCTTTCTTAGTCAGGACGATAACCGCTTCAACTTGTGCTTCATTTGCGAGTGCCAGGTAGCGTTCAATGCGACTCAGATTAAAGTCGTTGTTCAATGAAACCACGATAAACACTGTGTCGATATTGGCTGAAATATATTGTTCAGCCACACGACTGCCTGCAGCTTTTCGGCTAAAGAGCGATTGGCGTTCTAGTAAGCGATCGAATTGCAGTTCAGAGTTCAATATTACCCAATCGCCAACCGTCATTGCAGGTTGGTTGTGATGAATAGGTAGAGTGATTTCGCCTTGTTCAGACGCAAATGTGTAGCCACTGCGATGGTGCGCGGTGATACGGGCGATCACTGAATGGTCGTAGTCTTCAAGTGTCAGTTGTTGTTGAAATACAGGTTGCCATCCAAGTTGTTGAAGTGACATTGGATGAGAAAATGCAGTTTGTGAATTCATGTCTATTTACCCAGACGTGCGAGCTTTCTTTTCTTATGAGAGCATTAACTTCTTGTGAGATCTCTTATTGTTGGTGAGATCAGAAGCGTTAAAAGCTAAAAAAGCGTCGAGACGTCAAAATTGCTTTAGAGTTTGGGTCGAATTCAATAGATAGGACCCCGGATTGATTCATGCATAATGAGCATGCTTTGACCATGTGCGATCAAACGTAAACCGGGTAAAAGTGTGCGGTAGCCAGCTGGTGGCTCAATGTTGGTAGTTCGGAATTAAAGTTGGTTTAACCAAACAAAATTAACGCGTTACTTTTACTGCCAGTTTTAGTGTTTTCATTACAATCATCTTCTCTTCTCCTTGGTTATTAATATGGTTAGGCTTTGCATAAAAAGCGAGTGCAGTTTAACAAAAAGCCACGATGGCGAGAAGTCATCGTGGCTTATTTTGTCTAATTTTTCACTGATGTGCTTTGGCTCTTGATAAGCCTCATTGAGCATCAGTTTCTAGAATTAGTGATGATCGTGATTCATCTTTTTCATGCCGCTCATCACTTTCTTCACTGGTGCGTCGAAGGTCTGTGTTTCACCATTGGCAAAGGTCAGTATCATCTCGATTTGCTCACCTTCTTTTAGGCTACTTCTTAGGTCGAACAACATGATGTGTAGGCTGCCAGGTTTAAGTACCGCTTCACCGTTTGCAGGGATGGTGATTTCTTGAACTTGGCGCATTTTCATAACATCGCCATCAATGATTACATCATGAAGTTCTACTTTACCTGCTGCAGGTGTTGTTGCAGAAACAATAGCGCGATCTTTATCGCTGTGGTTTATCAGAGTCGTGAACACCGCGCTGTTCACTGCTGAAGGCGGGGTTGCACGAGCGTACGCGTCATGAACCATAATATCGCTACTAGCCTGAGCAAAAGGGGTTAGCAATAAGCCTGCTAGAGCAAGTGCTTTTAACTTCATGTTGTTGTCCTTAATTTTTATGTTTTTGGTCTGGGACCTGACTTTTTGTTCGAACTTTATTAGTTAAGTTCTTTGTTTTTACGTTTTACTGCGTCAGCTTGTTGATAGCCTCAACAATTGGTGCTGGCGTTAACGTATGCGGCACTTTGGTAATCAAGGTACCGTCGGGCTTTAAAAAATAAAAATATGAGCTGTGGTCAAGGGTGTATTCCAACTCTGAACCTTCCAGCTTGGTCTTTCTGAAAATAACACCGTAGTTGTGTGCAAGCGTGGTTGTCACATCCAAAGGACCACTTAATCCTTCCATCATTGGGTGGAAGTATTGTGCGTATTCGTATGAGGCTTCTGCTGCATCACGCTCAGGGTCGAGAGAGACAAACATCGGGCGAATCTTGGCTTTTGCTTCATCAGAGACTTGGTTAAGTGCTCCGGCCAACATAGCCAAAGAAGTGGGGCACACATCTGGGCAGCGTGTGAAACCGAAGTAAACGATACGAATTCTGTCATCGGTTTGGTCAAAGATTTCCGTTGGTTGGTTGTCTTTGCCGAAAAGAGTCGTTGCGGAGAACTCTTGTTTTGCAGCGTGTTGTTCTTGAACTTCGTTTTGCCCATCAAGATAGCTTTTGACACCAAAGCCAAGTACAAAAGCGACAACCAATGCTAACGACCAATTTCTACTCATCTTGCCATCCTTATTGCAGGGTTTACAGTATCGACACCATCAGTGAGTTCACCGATCCATGTCATTTTATCTAAAGTACATACAGGTAAAATCACATCACCTTCATAGGTATTGTTGCCAATGCTCTTTAATTGAAAACGCGCTGATCCCATTTCCATTTCTAAACCTGTGAGCGATAACACCAGTGTCTCAGATGCAGCACCTTCCCAAACTACCTTTATCTTTGTGGGTAGAAGAGGTTGCGCGGTTTCTCGGTCAAGCGACATTGAAATGGATTCTTGCTCACACGATGTGGTTGAAAGCATGCAGTAATCATCCAAGCTGACGTCGGCAGTTGAGTGCTCCATCGCTGATTTAAATTGCTGAATTGCTTGCGGCCCATAAAAGCCTGCCACGAGAGCGATCCCAACAGCAGCAACCTTTAATGCAGAGTGCATGTCGTGTTCTCATTTAATTTTATAAGAGCGGCGATGTTATCACACCCCTCAATACGTGCTTGTATCAAAAAGCAATTTTGTGCGTATGGTAGAACTAAAAAAGCGAAGCCATTGGCTTCGCTTTTGTCTGTTTAATAGATATGTGAGCTTAGTATTTCTAAGCATTATCCGTTCTAAACGCTTTCCAGAAGCTGGCTGAATGATTAGTCAGCATTACGCTCTGCAAACTTCTCCAGGCCTAAAACCAATGCAATCGCAGCAAACATCATCACAATCGCCATGACCAACTGAGAAGGCTGAGAGGTTACCGCTTCAAAATCAAACGGTGATAGGTTTTCTTGAATCAGAGGAACTTGTTCACCTTTTGAGTTTGTGCGCCAGCTGATGGTCTCTTTCCAAGGCCAGATCTTAGGCAGCGTACCGATCATCAAACCGGTTAAGAATACCAATGTGAAGTCGCGGAATGAACGCAATAGCCAAGACAGTACATGTGAGAAAGTCAGCAGTCCGATCACACAGCCCGCAAGGAATAGCGCAAGTATATCGACTTGAAATGATTTAACGGCGCCAAGCACGGGGCCATACATGCCAATCAGGAGCAGAATAAAGCTGCCTGAAATACCGGGTAAAATCATCGCGCAGATAGCAATCGCACCCGCAATCAATACGTTGATGCTGGTTGGTTCCATTTGCAGCGGTTTAAGCACGGTAATGCTATAAGCGAAAGCAACGCCAAGCAGCAAAAACACGAAGCGAATCATATCGCGTTTCTCTACTTGCTTAAGAATATGGAAAACCGAGACCAAGATCAGGCCGAAGAAGAAAGACCACAGTGGAACAGGGTGGGTGACTAATAACCAAGAAATCAATTTTGCGAATGTCGCAATGCTCGTGAATACGCCCGCGAACAGTGAAATTAGGAAGAAACCATTGATGTGATTAAACGCGGCTTTGAAGCCTTCGAGTTTCCATAAGCCAAGTACGCTAGGGTTAATTCTGCGAATGCTTTCTAGCAGCGTATCGTAGATACCAGTGATGAATGCGATGGTTCCGCCCGACACGCCAGGTACAACGTCTGCTGCGCCCATTGCCATGCCTTTGAAAAAAGTACTTAAGTAGTTCATTGCTTCATAGAGTTGAGGATGATTTTGTGCAGTATACAAACTTTAGTGTAAAAAAAGTATGAATATGCTTTTGGGGAAGGGCTTTTATTACTCTATTAATTGTAAGGCAATAAGTTGAAGTGAATATTTGCCTAACATTTAGATAACAACCACTTAGTGATTTGTCATTAAGAGCAGAGATGAAACTGATCCCTTATCGATATTGCATCTTGGTTGCAATATGCAAATGCACTTTGCAATTCGCATGACAAATTCATGGTTTTTATGCGGTGCAGGGCTTATAAAACGTCGAATAAAAGTTGGCACGCTAACTGCATTATATACATTGACCCTTCTTAAGCCGAGGGTCACCTAGCCAACTGACGTTGTTAGTGAACTTATGATTTGTTCACAAATATATAGAGCCAATCGCGATTATTGCGGTTGGCTATTTTTTTGCCTGTCGTTTGGTGATCGTCTTTTTACTTTTCCCATTCCTACATTTTTAGGTTCTAAACTTCAGATGAAAAAAAAGCCAGCCACCATCGGTGACTAGCTTATGTTTTCTCGAATCAATCTCGAATCTCGAATCTCGAATCCGTTTTAGTACCCCATCAACTGCAGCAAGTTCTCCGCTGTGCTGATTGCTTCTTTACGGTTAGCAATGTTGAGCTTTTGGTAAAGGTTACGGATGTGAGTCTTGATTGTGGTACCCGCTACATCGAGTTCTTGAGCGATCTGCTCATTACTGAATCCTGAGTAGATCAGACCAAGTACTTGCCATTCACGCTGGGTGAGTGGGCTAGTACGCACAAGCTCAGGAATGTTCGGGTGATTAACCAAGTTCTCAACAAAGTCTTCATCGAAGTGAACCGAGCGGCTGCGTTGGGTCGCGGAAATATCTTTCATGATTTGTTGTGCGCGGTGACGTTCTAAATCACCTAAGCCTGGCTTGTTGCTCAACTTATCCAAGATATGCCCGATAGTCCCACCGTCTACCAAGAAGTTACCGACCATACCGGTTTGGTTAGTCATATGAAGCGCTTCTTCGAGTAGTATTCGTGCGCTGTCTTCATCGTTAATTTGTGTACGTAACACGGCTTCAACGATCAAGTTGCGGTTGGTGTCTGTAATCAGGTGCGAACGCTGGGCTTCACTCTTAAGGAAAGTCAGCGCTTCTTCTGCGTCTTCATACTGCTCAAGGATGATGTGAGCACGAACGATGTTTCGCCACTGAAGTTGGCAGAAGTGGTTACTTGCCGATTCAGGTCGAACAGCCACACTCAGCCAATCACGGATAGCTTCTTTATCGCCTTTTACTTGCCAGAACAGAATCAAAGAAAGAGAAGCATTTGCCGTCCAATCTACGTGGTAAGTCGATTGACGCAATAGGTGCTGAATCTGGTCGATAAATTTCGACGCTTTATCAATCTCACCACGGCTCAATGAAATACGAGCCAACATAGAATAGCTGTGCAGGTGTTTACTCGGAGAGTGGTGACCAAGGATATCTAAGCCTTTGTAGCAACACTCTTCCGCTTCATCTAGTCGGTTCCAACACCAGAAGATCTGAGCGCGAACACGCAGCAAGAATTCGTGCAGAGGTACGTATTGCAGCTGATGTTCTTCAATCAATTTGAATGCACTGTCTTGTAGCTCAAATGCAGCTTGAACATAACCTTGAGCAATCAAGATTTCGCTTTGTTGCAGAATCGCCCACAGGGCCTGATGGTAAACCTGATACTGACGTGCCAGTTTTTCTGTTTGTTGCATCATCGGTAGCGCACGGCTTAGGTTACCCATTACGTGATTCACTTCGCCCACAACCGAGGTTGCGACAATGCGGCTACGATAAACGGTGGTGTTCAACTGACTCAACGAAAGCTCAGCCAATTCCAATGCTTTCTCAGGCTCATTGCTGTTGATGGCAACTTGTGCGCGTAAGGCGTTGTATTGGCCTTGCTGCTGAGTATCGAGTTCAATGTTTCGCGCTTGATATTGAGTCTCAGCCTCTTCCAACAAAGTACCCACTTGGTCATAACGGTGCTGACTTTGTGCAAGCCAAGCGCGCAACATCGAAAGCTTTGGCTCACTGTATAGTTGATCTGTGGTTAGCTGTTTGATCGCCATTTCTAATGACGAAAGCTCACCTTGGTTGAACATCGGCCAACCGTGCTCAGTCAGGATTTGAATGATCAGTTCTGGATCTTCAGCACGCTGTGCGTGACGTAGTGCTTGGTGTGGTGTGTTTTGCTTGATCCACGCTTTTGCAGCACTTCGATGCAGTTCAGCTTCTTGCTGAGGAATTCGAGCTTGGCGCTCATGTGCGAGGAATTCACCAAACAAGTTATGGAAGCGATACCAGTTCTTTTCACCTTCAAGCGGGTAGATGAACAAACCAAAACGGTTGAGTGATTCGATCATACCTAACGCATCTTCACGCTGTGTAAGTGCACACACAAGCTCATCGTTGAAGTGATCAAGCACAGAACATTGCATCAAGAACTGTCGGGTTTCTTTGTCTAGCAGGTCGAATACTTCTTCAACCAAGTAGTCCCAAAGATGGGCGTGGTTAAAGTGAGAGAATGACTCTGCGGACTGTGCAAGAGTGCGTTTTTGGTGTTGTGCTTGTAGCGCGATAAGTTGTAGTGCAGAAGGCCAACCTTCTACATAACTACAAATGCTATCTGCCGTGGTGTCATCAATGCCGTCGGCTACGCGTTGGTTGAAAAAGCGTGTGGTTTCTTCGGTATCAAACGCCAACGAGTCATTACCTAATTCGATCATTAAGTCACGAACGCGCAGGTTTGCTGTACCAAGTGGTGGCGTACCACGACTGGTGACAACCAACGTTAGGTTATCGGGCATGTGTTTGAGGAAGAAGCGCATGGCTTCGTGGATGTCGTCATTGTTGACCAAGTGATAGTCATCCAACACCAGAAAGCACTCGTGATGGAATTCCGACATCTCGGCAAATACTTCACTTAATAAAGAATGCAGCGATGAAAACTGTCGCTTTTCTGCCAGTTTTTGGGCATTCGGACAGGCATTTTGAGTCGCTTTATTAAGTGATTGAAGTAGGTAGTTGATAAAGCGGAAGGCATCATTGTCGCTATCATCAATGCTGTACCAACCCACATTAGGTTTATCTACCAACCATTGTGCAGCCATGGTGGTTTTGCCGTAGCCCGCTGGAGAGCGGAACAACACAAGCTTATAGCAATCTGCATTGTGAAGCAGATCGAGAACCCTAGGTCGTAGGATTGCATTATGTAAGCGGCCGGGACGAGTCAGTTTCGAAGGGATCCACATATCGAAGTTTTACACCTATTCCGTGGCTATGTTCTGGAATATCCCAATCTATCGTTGAGTGCACTCCAATGACATGAGCCTAATTACTTAAGTCTTTACTCATATTACGTGAAGCCAAACGTTACCGACTACGATCCTCCTCAGAAACCTTGCACTCCTGCATGTTTTTGGGTGTCTACGCCCTTTATTTGAGACTTTGCTCACGTTGCGGGTTGGTTTGTGAATGTGACTTCGTTCATCCCTACACGGGAATCAATGCAAAAGATGAGAGTTGGAAATTATTTTCGTGATCTGAAACTCAGATTTGGCAATGACTTTAAATGGGTTAAATAAAAGTCACATCAATTGAAGTTAAGTTATCGAACGGGAGCTTGTGATCTTAGTCACTCCAAGTTTTTGTTCGCAGTCAGAACATGAGAGTCAGATCACTAACCCTAAGTCGGTACGCCCCCTACGCCCTCCCATCTACTCCTAGTCAGTTGCATTAGCGGGAGGATGTTTAGTTTATGGTGACCATGCACGATATGTCACAGATGAATTAGAACTATTAAAAGCGAGATTTCTGAAATGAAACCAACTCAGCAAAAAACTTTCGATAAAGTGTCATTCCAAGAGAGTGTTAAGAAACATTTATCTGCAACCTACGCAACAACGATTGAAAACGCAGATAGCCGCGCATGGTACCTAGCAATGGGGCGTGCGCTAGCAGAACTCACAACATTTGATCTGTTAGAAACTGAAAATGACGAAAAAATTAAGAACGCGAAGAGCGTTAACTACCTATCACTTGAGTTTTTGATTGGCCGTCTAACAGGTAACAACCTGATCAGCATGGGTCTATACGAACAGATCACTCATGCAATGGAAGAGCTAGGTCAAAACCTAACTGACCTTCTAGAAGAAGAACGTGACCCATCACTAGGTAATGGTGGTCTTGGTCGTCTAGCTGCTTGTTTCATGGATTCTTGTGCCGCTCAAGAATACCCAACAGTAGGCTACGGTCTTCACTACGAATACGGTTTATTCAAGCAGTCTTTCCAAGACGGTCGCCAACAAGAAGCACCTGACGCATGGCGCGGTGTTGAAGGTTACCCATGGGAAGTGGCTCGTCCAGAACTAGCACAACACATTGGTTTTTACGGTCATGTAGAAGTTGAATTCATCGACGGTAAAGAAGTACGTACTTGGGTTCCAGGTATGGAAGTGAAAGCAATGCCTTGGGATCTACCTATCGTAGGTTACGAGTCAAGCACGGTTTACCCACTGCGCCTTTGGGAATGTCAGGCAATTGCACCATTCTCACTAGCAAGCTTCAACAACGGTGATTACTTCGAAGCGCAACACTCGCTAATCGATGCAGGTAACATCACTAAGGTTCTTTACCCGAACGATAACCACGAGAAAGGTAAGACACTGCGTCTAATGCAGCAGTACTTCCATTCAGCAGCATCGGTTCGCGATATTCTACGTCGCCACGAAGCAGCAGGTTTCTCTCTAGAAGATCTGCCTAAGCAAGAAACGATTCAGCTGAACGATACACACCCAACGATCGCGATTCCTGAGCTAATGCGCATCCTGATTGACGAGAAAGGTCTATCTTGGGATCAAGCATGGGAAATCAGTGCTCACACGTTCGCTTACACGAACCACACACTACTTCCAGAAGCGCTAGAGACTTGGTCTGAATCACTGATCAATCGTCTTCTTCCACGTCACATGGAAATCATCTTTGAAATCAACCACCGCTTCATGCAAGAAGTTCGCAAGATGTGGCCTGGTGACGGTGAGAAGCAAGCGAAGCTTTCTATCATCCAAGAAGGTTTCCACCGCATGGTTCGCATGGCAAACCTATGTGTGATTGGTTCTTACAAAGTAAACGGTGTAGCTGCGCTTCACTCACAACTGGTTAAGAAAGACTTGTTCCCTGAGTTCAACGAAATCTTCCCAGGTAAACTGACTAACGTAACGAACGGCATCACGCCACGTCGTTGGTTGAAGTTCTGTAACCCAGGTCTATCTACGCTAATCACGGGTAAGATCGGCACTGAATGGCCAGCAAAACTTGAGCAGCTAGAAGGCATCGCTAAGTTTGCAACAGACGCGAAATTCCAAAAAGAATTCATGGCTGTTAAGAAAGAAAACAAACAGCGCCTAGCTGATTGGGTTCAAGAGAACATGGGTATCGAGCTAGATACTAACGCTATCTTTGACGTTCAAATCAAACGTCTTCACGAATACAAGCGTCAGCACCTAGATTTGCTACACATTCTATCTCTGTACCACCGTATTCTTAACGAACCTGGTTTCGAGTGTGAGCCACGCGTATGTTTCTTCGCAGCGAAAGCAGCACCGGGTTACCACCTAGCGAAAGAGATCATCTTCGCGGTTAACAAGATTGCAGAGAAGATCAACAACGACCCTCGCATCGGTAACAAACTGAAAGTGGTATTCATTCCTGACTACCGTGTAAGCATGGCTGAAATCATCATCCCTGCAGCAGACGTTTCTCAGCAAATCTCACTAGCGGGTAAAGAAGCATCTGGTACGGGCAACATGAAGATGGCTCTAAACGGCGCGCTAACTATCGGTACGATGGATGGTGCAAACGTTGAGATTCGTGAAGAAGTGGGTGATGAAAACATCTACATCTTCGGCCTAGACGTTGATGGTGTTCAAGCTCTGAAAGCTCAAGGCTACAACCCATACGACTACTACAATGCAGACCCACTACTGAAAGCATCTCTAGACCTACTGACTGGCGATGAGTTCACTCCAGGTCAACCAGGCCTTCTACGTGCAACGTTTGATAGCCTGCTAGACGGTGGTGACCCTTACCTATGTCTTGCTGACTTCGCATCTTACGTGAAAGCGCACGAAGACATGGGCACGCAATACAAAGACCAAGCAGGTTGGGCTAAGAAAGCAATTCTTAACACAGCATTGGTTGGTAAGTTCACATCAGACCGCTCTATCCGCGACTACGTGAACAACATCTGGAAACTTGAAGCGGTTAACCGTTAATACTTCCAAAGTAGCCAAGGCAGTTTCTGCCTTGGCTCAATTAGCTTGTGAGCAAACGAAAGGCTTAAAGGTTTCGTTTATAAACAAGCTGCTTACAAACCGATTGTCACAAGCTAATTGATTAGTAAAAATTAAATTAACAACCCTACAAAATAGAAAGCGTCAGAACGTTTTCGGAGAGAGCGATGAAAGAACAGACCGTATTAAAACAAGTCGCAGAAATGGCAAACATTGCCGACAGTTACGTTAGTGCGTGGGGCGATGAAGCACAAGTATCAGACGAGACGATCACGTCTCTATTGGCTTCGTTGGGCTACGATACAAGCAGCGATGATGCACTGCTTAAGTCAGCAGAAAGAAAACACAAAAAAGATGTACTAGACCCAGTTCTTGTCTTGCGTGACGGTGAGCCAGTAGAAGTGGCGCTTAATCTAGGTGTAAGTGCTCGTGAAAGTGAGTTCAGCTGGCGCTTAGAAACCGAGCAAGGAGAGGTACTTGAAGGCTATCTTCAATCTCAAGTCATTCGTGACGAGCGTGCCGAGGGTGGCCCTTTAGTGTTTGCATTGCCAAGTGATTTGGCATGGGGTTATCACAAGCTCATTGTGAGCCGTAAGCGCCGTAAGAAGCCTTACGAGATGACACTGATTATTACGCCAAAAGCGTGTTTCAAGCAGTCACCAATCGAGCAAGGCAAAAAGCTTTGGGGACCCAGTGTTCAACTTTATACCCTAAGAACTCAGCATAACTGGGGTATTGGTGATTTCGGTGACCTAAAACAGCTTGTTGCGGATATCGCTTCTCGTGGTGGTGACTTCGTTGGTCTAAACCCAATTCACTCATTGTTCCCTGCGAACCCTGAAGGTGCGAGCCCATATAGCCCATCTTCTCGTCGCTGGTTGAACATCTTATACATTGATGTGAGTTCAGTTCCTGAATTTGCACTAAGTGCAGAAGCACAACAAACAGTCGGCAGCGCAGAGTTCCAACAGCGTCTACAAAAAGCGCGTGAAGCACACTGGGTAAACTACACCGAAGTGTCTGAGCTTAAGATGAGCATCTTGCCTCTGCTATTCGCAGAATTTAAGACTCGTCATCTAGACAAAAACAGCGACCGTGCACAAGCGTTCTTAGCCTTCGTAGAAGAGGGTGGCGATAGCCTGATGCATCAAGCGGCGTTTGATGCTCTACATGGTGAACTGCATGCAGAAGATTCTGGCATGTGGGGATGGCCGGTATTCCCTGAGAAGTACCGTACATTCGACAGCCCAGCGACACAGAAATACATCAAAGAGAACTTAGAAAACGTTCATCTGTACATGTACCTGCAATGGCTAGCAGATTGCCAGATCAACGATGCACAGTCTCTTGCAGAAGAGAAGGGCATGGCTGTTGGCCTGTACCGTGACTTAGCGGTAGGTGTTGCAGATTCAGGCAGCGAGACTTGGGCTGACGAAGGCAACCTAGTGATGGATGCGAGCATTGGTGCTCCACCTGATATTCTTGGTCCTTTGGGTCAGAACTGGGGTCTACCTCCGTTAAACCCAGAAGTGCTTCAAGAAACAAGCTACGACGCTTACATCAAGCTACTTCGTGCGAACATGAAGCACTGTGGTGCACTGCGTATCGACCACGTTTTAGGTCTACTGCGCTTGTGGTGGATTCCAAAGGGTGAGAACGCAACTAAGGGCGCGTACATCTACTACCCAGTACAAGATATGCTGTCTATTCTGGCGCTTGAATCTCACCGTTACCAATGTAGCGTTATCGGTGAAGATTTAGGAACGGTACCGGATGAGATTGTCGACATCCTTGCAGATGCTGGCGTGCACTCTTACAAAGTGTTCTTCTTCGAAACATCAGAAGATGACGGTGGTTTCATCTCACCAAAACACTACGCATCACAATCGATGGCGGCACTGTGTACTCACGATATGCCAACGCTTCGTGGCTTCTGGCACTGTGATGACCTGAAAATGGGCCAAGAGATTGGCTTATACCCAGATGCAGAACAATTAGAAACCTTGTTCGATGACCGCCTAGAGTGCAAGCAAGGTATCTTAGATTCAGTAGCATGGCATGGTTTCCTACCAGAAGGTGTGGGCCGCGATGCGAGCCAAGTACCGATGGACTCTTACCTTGCTGAGGCACTTCAACTGCACGTAGCGGCTGGTGGTTCAACACTACTGAGCGTTCAGCTAGAAGATTGGCTAGAGATGGACAAGCCAGTAAACATTCCTGGCACGGTTGATGAATACCCTAACTGGCGTCGTAAACTATCAATGAACTTGGACGAAATATTTGCTTACGAAGGCGTTAATCGTATCGCTTCTAAGCTGACTGACGTTCGAGAAAAAGCCGGTAAGTAATGACGTGAGTGACTTGAAATTAGGTGGTTTTTTGCTTACGCCGTACGAAACTACAACCTCGGTCACTCAATAATGAATGCTCATCTGGTAGAATAAACCGTCGTTATATTGCCCGCACTAATAGCGGGCATTTTTGTATTATGTTTTTTGGATGTTTGGTTAGGGAGAAACGTTTTGGAACTAAGTTCGATTTCAAAGCAAAAACAAATATATACCCAACTATCACAGGCTTGTTTCACAGACCCATTCGCGTTTTTAGGGCCATACCTACCTTCTGAGCAAGGTGCATTACGTGTGTGGATTCCTGGGGCAGATAAAGTCGAGTTGATTGTTGGAAAGGAACCTCGTATTGAGTTAGCGCGAGAGGGTGAAAGTGGTTTCATTCTTAAGCAAGAGAGAGACTTACGTTTTACTCACTATAAGCTTGCGGTTGATTGGGCTGGCGTAGAACAGATCATCGATGATCCTTACCAGTACCACGATCTGTACGCGAGTTATGAAGATCTTCATACACCGAAAGATATGTATCATCACATGGGGGCTCAGTTTATTACGCTAGAGCGTGATGGACAGACGATTTCAGGTACGCGTTTCTTGGTGTACGCACCGCATGCAACTGCGGTAAGCTTGGTGGGTAACTTCAACGCTTGGGATGGTCGCCGCCACCCAATGCAACGCCTAGATTACGGTATGTGGGGCTTATTCATTCCTGAACTGGAAGAAGGCGCTCAATACAAGTTTGAATTAAAAGGACCAAATGGCGAAGGCTTACCACACAAAGCTGACCCATGGGGTTTCTACTCTGAGCAATACCCATCGTTCTCATCTGTAACTTACGATCACGCTCGTTACCAGTGGCAAGATACTCAATGGCAAAATCGCCCGGTAACGCAAAAGCGCAAAGAAGCGCTTTCGTTCTATGAATTGCATGCAGGTTCTTGGAAGCGTAACGCTGAAGGTGAATTCTTAAATTATCGCGAGCTTGCGGCAGAGCTGATCCCATATCTAACGGATCTTGGCTACACGCACGTTGAACTAATGCCAGTTTCAGAACATCCATTCTACGGTTCTTGGGGCTATCAGCCTGTAGGTCTATTTGCACCGACTAGCCGTTTTGGCTCTCCAGATGATTTCAAATACTTCGTCGATCAATGTCACCAAGCGGGTCTTGGCGTTGTTCTGGACTGGGTTCCTGCTCACTTCCCAAGTGATGATCACGGCCTAGCAAACTTCGATGGTACGCCATTATTCCATGATCCAGATCCACGTCGTGGTTGGCATCAAGATTGGAACTCGTACATTTACGATTTAGGCAAAGAGCATGTTCGTCGTTTCTTAGTTTCTAATGCACTGTACTGGTTCGAGCAATTCCACATTGATGGCATCCGTGTTGATGCGGTTGCTTCGATGTTGTACCTCGACTATTCGCGTAGCCATGACCAATGGATCCCGAATGCGGATGGCGGCAACGAAAACTACGACGCTATCGCAACCCTTAAGTGGATGAACGAAGAAGTGTATAAACACTTTCCGAATGCGATGACGATTGCTGAAGAATCAACGGCTTTCCCTGGTGTTTCAGCACCGACTTTTATGGGCGGCTTAGGCTTTGGCTTTAAGTGGAATATGGGTTGGATGCACGACAGCTTGTCTTACATTCAAGAAGACCCAATCAACCGTAAATATCACCACGATACGATTACCTTCCCACTGGTTTACGCACACAGTGAGAATTATGTATTGTCTCTGTCTCACGATGAGGTGGTTTACGGTAAAGGTTCTATCCACAACAAGATGCCTGGTGATGAATGGCAGCAAACGGCAAACCTACGTGCTTATATGGGTTACATGTATGCGCAACCAGGTAAGAAGCTGAACTTCATGGGTGCAGAATTTGGTCAGACGGCTGAATGGAACCATGACGACCAGCTGCAATGGTTTTTGCTGGATTACGAGCGTCATCAAGGTGTTCAGCGTTTAACGAAAGACCTGAACAATCTGTACCGCTCTGAAGCTGCAATGCACGATCTTGATTTTGATCCGAAAGGCTTTGAATGGCGTCTACAGGACTCTGCTGAAGCGAGCATTCTTGCGCACGAGCGCATCAGTGAATCTGGTGAGCGAGTATTGATAGTGTCTAACTTTACGCCAGTGCCTCACGAGCATTTCCGCTTAGGTGTTCCTGCAAAAGGTGAATACGCATTGTTGTTGAATACAGACTCTGTCGACTATGCAGGCAGCGGTTTTGAAGTGAAGCAGACTGCTGAGATTGAATCTATAGAGAGCGAAGGGCTAGACACATCGATTGAGCTGCGTTTGCCGCCGTTATCGACCGTTTTTTACAAGCTAAATTAGGTCTATAAGTTGAGCAGGTCATCGCTGCTCACTTTTCTGAAAGTCTAAAAAAGGGAACCCTAGGGTTCCCTTTTTCTATTTCAGTAAGCTGGTTAGCGTTACTTGAAGTTGGTGAGATAGAACATTGAGCGTCCGACTACCATTTCAAGGATTCGAACTGAGTCGTTGCCTAAACTGTCCAACATCTTTTCACGAAATTCGCCGTTCGAGCTGAGGTTAAATTGCTCAGGGTTCTTTATTTGCGAAGCATGGAAAAACATCAATTTAATCACGTATCGAAACTGCTCATTATCTAGAGCGGCTTGCCAAGATTGAATGAATACTTCTTCCGATGAGAACTCTAGATTCTCTATAACAATTGATAGCATGTGTTGGTGTAACGCTGATCGGATAGCGCGGGTCGATGGATAATAGCCCTGAAGCGTCGTCAAACTAATGCCAATTTCTTGAGCAATCCTTGCATAAGTTAGTGCTTCATGTCCTTCAGCCAGAAAAAGGTTTAGTACGATCTCATCGTAGTGCTTTTGATTTTCTAGTTTCTGTACTTGAGTAATTCGAGCCATTACAAATCTCTACTGATTGTAACATTCTGTATTCTGTAAACGAGTATATTAAGAGCTTATGAATTAAATCTCAAACTCCAAGGGTAAATAACTGGTCAATTTATCGTTAAATATAGTCAGTATTGTGTCATTGGTTCAATTATCAATCAGATTTTGGCATAAACAAAAACACCGCCCTATTGAGCGGTGTGTTATTTAAAGTCTTTGTTTATCTATGCTAATTCAGATGACTAGAACGGATACCAAAATAACTGCGGCTCTAGAATGCGTTTCGCAATGGCTAACACCACGATAAAAGCGATGACACCTAAACAAACAAAGTCGATACGTTTCAAAGGTGCATAGCTATACCAAGCGCGAGCTTTGTGTCGGCCAAAACCTCGTAACGTCATTGCGTTAGAGATCTCGTCTGCTCGGTCCAAGCTAGAGAAAATGAGCGGGCCTAGAACCTTAGCCACATTTTTGATTCGAGTAATTAGAGGCGCTTTCTTTGAGAGCTCTACACCACGAGCCTGTTGAGCATGCATGATATTGATGAAGTCTTTCTTAACTTCTGGCAAGTAACGCAGTGTTAAGCTGACCGCATAGGCGATCTTGTAAGGAACACCGATACGGTTGAGGCTAGCTGCAAACTCAGTCGGATGCGTTGTGAAGACAAAGATCAACGCTATCGGGAACATGCTCATGTATTTGAGCGTCACAGTAACCAAGTAAAACAGAGTCTCTTGGCTCAACGAGTAGTTACCCGGCAATGTCAGCAATAAGGTTTTGCTGCCGATGAGCTCAGTACCTTGCTGTGGAGCCAGCAGATACATGAACAAAGCATTTAGGCTCAATACACTCGCCGTACCCAATAACAGAGGCTTATATACGCGTACAGGCACATTGGTCAGCTTTAGCAGGTATAAACCAGTCACAATAAGCAGTGCAATCAATCTTAGGTCGAACGTAGTTAAGACCACGGTTACCCAAGCTAAGAAGAGCGCAAATTTGGTGATGCCGTTAAGTGCATGAAGCGGTGATTTTGTATCAATGTAATTGATGCCGAATTTTACTTTTGATGCGTTCATTGAGCGCTTCTCTCGTAGTCGATGAAGTACTGCATAAACGCATTGGTGTCGTCGATTTTCATCATAGTCGCGAGTTCATAAATGCTGGTGGTACAAAGATTTGCACGTTCTAGAAGTGATGGTTGGCTAAATACTTCCGTCATCGCGGCATTGGCAATCAACTTGCTGTCTGCGATTACGATTGAACGTGTGGTGTACTCGAGAACGAGGTGCATGTCGTGTGAGATGATCACAACGGTAATACCCAAATCACGATTAAGCTTTTGGATGAATGCCAGCATGGATGTGTAGTTACGGTAGTCTTGACCTGCTGTCGGCTCATCCAAGATAAGAAGCTCAGGCTCCAGCACCAAAATAGAAGCGATGGTTACTCGTTTTTTCTGACCGTAGCTCAGTGCTTCGATTGGCCAGTGGCGGAACTTGCTCAAGCCACACAGCTCAAGAACGTTTTCCACCTTCTCTTTGATTTCCTGTTCTGCAACCCCACGATTACGCAGACCGAATGCAACTTCATCAAAAATCATATGATGAGAGATCATATGATTTGGGTTCTGCATCACGACACCGACTTTCTGGCTTCTTTCAAAGATAGAAAGCTCAGATAGGTCTTCACCATTTAGATAGGAAGAGCCTGAATCGGCATCGATCACACCCATGATGAGTTTAGTGATGGTAGATTTGCCTGAACCGTTTTTGCCTAAGATTGAAACGAACTCACCCTTACCAATCTTAAAGCTGACATCTTCGAGAGCGTTCTTTTCACCATCGTAAGAGTAAGTCAGGCCGTGGACCTCAAGCAAAGGTTGGTACTGCTTCTCGGCAACTGGAGTCGGGCGCTCTGCAAACCAAGCCTGAACCGCAGGGCGGAATCTTTTGTAATCGAGAGCTTTGAGGTTTGATAGCTTATCTTCACTGGTCAAAGGTGCTTTCGCTGCCTTCAGAGCAGATAAATAAAGTGGTTCACGAATACCGTGTGTTTCAAGCAGTTCAGAAGCTAAGATTTCATCGGGTGTCATGTCCGCGACAATTTCACCGCGCTCCATCAAGATCACTCGATCGATATCGCGATGTAGTACATCTTCAAGGCGATGCTCGATGATGACTATAGTCTTGTTGGTTTCTTTATGAAGTTGGTCGATGATTTCGATAGTCGCTTTACCCGTTTTCGGGTCAAGGCTAGCCAAAGGTTCATCAAACAACAGGATGTCAACGTCATCAACTAAGATGCCCGCTAATGACACGCGTTGTTTCTGGCCGCCGGATAAATCATGTGGCGAGCGATCAAGCATATCTGCTAAGTCGACCATTTTTGCTGTCGACTTAACCAGAGCGTACATATCAATGTTCGACACTAACTGATTTTCCAGTGCGAATGCGATGTCTTCGCCAATACTCAAACCGACAAATTGGCTATCAGTATCTTGTAATACTGTGCCAACCTGCTCGGTATAGTCGTGCATAGAAAAATCAGAAATGTTCTTACCGTTGATCTCTAGAGAGCCAGTCACCTCACCTTTGATAGCATGAGGAATCAGACCGTTAAGGCATTGACCTAGGGTAGATTTACCACTACCGCTTGGTCCAATAATGACGATTTTCTCTCCTTTCTCTATCCTTAGATTGATATTTTTTAGCGTCGGTTTATCCAGCGACTCATATCTAAAAGAGAAGTTCGAAAATGCTATAGTCATTATCGCTTATGCCTCAGTCAGGTTACGGCTTTGTTTGTTGCGTTTAGCGACTGATTTTAGGATCAGTAAGCCAACAACAGCGATCAGAACGGTGTTACCCGCAGCAATGATAGAGAGTTGAGTGAAGACTTTAGTAAACGGTTCTGCATAAAGGATGGTATCTAGGAATGCAGAGCAGCCGTAACCAACCACATTACCGGCAAGGGCAAGTACCACAAACAGCGCGAAGTCCTTCATAGGCAACTCACCTTGCTGAAGGCGGTTCTTGGTCAACATCGGGAATAAGCCGATAACCATGCCTACGATACCTGAGCCTAAAACCCAAGTTAACCACACACCCCAGCCTGCGAACAGATCCGTTACCCAGTGACCGATAAAGCCAACTAAGAAGCCAACAATAGGGCCGAACAAAACAGAAAACAGTGCTAGAACTGCCATTGCTGGTTTCAATGTCGTGTTAGCAAACACTGGGACACCAAACATAGGTAAACCACCAATGCCGTACAGTGCCGCGCCAATGGCGATAACGACCACTGTTTTAGCTGAAAAGTTCATAGATAACCTCGAATTCTGAAAAATAAAGCAAAATAAAGAATAAATATTCGCCATTATTAATATGCGTCTCAATGAGAACGTTTTTTGGGCAAATATAAAAAATAAGGCGCGCATTATACAGTAGAACCCTTCCATAAGGGAAGGTAAGTGTCTAGATGTCTAAAATTCCATCTGAACACCTAAATATCGTGTAAAAAGCGTAATTTTACGGTTAATCCAGCAATAAAAAAGTCAGAGCGAGTCTGACTTTTTCATTCGTCTTAACAATGTGTTAAGCGGGTTCGTCACGTACCTTTGACCGTTTAGTGGTCTAGGTATAGATAGTTTTGCCAACTCTTCATGCGAATAAGGACCTTGCGCATGATTGAAACGTGGGTGAAGCTGTCAGAATAAACGGCAACTTCAACCGCGGTACCCATAGGTAAATGGTAGTCAGACAGGTCATCAGTGATGGTCATTTTAGCAAATACGCGTCCATTAGTACGAAGTGCATTGGTACCAATAAGTGTCCCGCGCGCTTGAATTTGACTCTCACCAATAGCTGGGATTATTTCATCAATGCGTCCTTTGAAAATCTTGCCTGGTAGTGCTCTGAATAAAAATTCAGCTTCGAAACCAGGATGCAGTCGTTGCAATGAGTTTTGTCTGAATGCTGCGATGTAGTATTTTTCTTCCGTATGGACAAATGTCATGACAGGAGCAAGAGGTAGCGGTACAGCCATTACGCCTGGACGCAGTGCTAGTTGTGTAACATATCCATCCGTTGGTGCTCTCACGACCGTTTGGTCAAGGTTGAATTGAGCCTTACGTAAGTCTGCAAGTAATCCTGCCACTGCGGTGTTCTCGCCACCAATTTCAGAATTTAGAGCGATCTGAGCTTGTTGTTGACTTGCTTCTGCTACTTTTACTGCTGCTTCCGATGCCTTATAAGCTTGTCTACGAGTATCCAATTGTTGTTCGGTAAACGCACCACTTTCAAAGCCACGCTTATAACGAGAAAATTCGCGTTGCGCTTTGTCTCTTTCTGCAATCGCTTTGATTTTAGCAGCTTCAGCTTCAGCAACTTGAGATTCAAGCCCAAGTGCTCCTTGGCTTGCTTCTTTTACTTTCGCTTCGAGCTTAGCGACTTCTGCTTCAAAAGGGATAGGGTCAATTTTAAAGAGGATGTCTCCTTTCTTTAAAGGAGAATTCGCCTCAACAGGAACCTCAATGACTTTACCTCTAACGCCTGAAACAATTGGAGTCGTTGAGTAAACTTGGTTGCCAAGTTGTGTGAAAGGATGGTTGTAGTTCATTAATAGGATCAATGTTCCTACGATGACCACACCACCGAGCACTGCGGTAGGCACTGTCCATTTGTTTAGTGGGATATTAAATACTTTGAAAATAGTGATACAAAGTGCCGCGTAGGTCATTATCAGTAGTAAATCCATTACTTAGCCTCCTGATCTTGAACGTTGTTTGACTCTTTTTTTGTGCTGCTTTGTTTAGTATTTGCTTGTTTGAGCTGTGCGATCTCTTCTTGAAGGGTGCTAACTTGATCGATTAAAACATCCACTCGGTGATGAATATCGTGCTGCTCTTCTTCGAGTTTTTCGAAGCCCCAGCCTCGGTCTTTCCGCCATAATGTTGCCCAAATCCATAGAAAGGGCCAAATTGTGTGCAAAGTGAATAGGCTAACCCAGCCTGAGACGTGAATTGCGTCTTGGTGAGGATGATTACGTTCTTTGGCTATTTCATAAGGGATATCGTGAATAACGATGATGCCGTAAAAGATGACTAGAGCAACGAAAATGAGTAAGCCGAGTGCAAAGTAGTCTAAAAACATAACAGATCCTTGTAATGTTAGATGTTAGTTATAAATATAGTACGTTATCATCCAAGTAATTGTTATAAAAATGATTTGCTGAGTTATAAATAATGAGTGTTCGCTTCTAATGTGAGCAAAACTATTGACGAATCTTATAAAATCTCATCGCGTTTGAAGAGGCTATTTCGGCTTTCTGGTTGGTATTTTAGCTGAAATGATGACAGCTACGATTCTAAATGACGTGCACAACCACAAAGGATAAACACGGATGTATATAGGTGAATTGGCGGCTATTGGTGCTGCGATTGTGTGGGCGTGTGCGACATGGATTTATGGACAGTTTGGTCATCGCTTCTCTGCGATGCAATTGAACATTGTTAAGGGTGTAGTGGCGTCAGGGATGATGTTGCTGGTGATGCCTCTTATTCCGATGCCGGAGTTTGAACTGAGTACCAACCATTTTCTGATATTGGCAATTTCAGGTGTGATTGGCATTGCGATTGGAGATAGCGCCTATTTTGCGGCGTTGAAAAGAATCGGTGCCAATAAGACGCTGTTACTGGAATCTTTAGCCCCGCCTCTTTCTGGTGTGCTGGCATTAATGTTCCTGGGCGCTGTATTGACAGTGCAAAGTTGGCTCGGTGTCGTGATTACAACACTAGCGGTGACCTTCGTTGTCTTCCAGCCATCAAAATCGGCGAGCGGTGAATCGAATAACAAAGCGCAGTGGGGTGGCATTGGTTATGGGCTTGTGGCGAGTGTCTGTCAGGCATCTGGTGTGGTTATTTCTCATTACGCGTTAGTGGCGGGTGATATCCCACCATTGTTAGGTGCTTTGATTCGCCTGACGATTGGCGTGTTTGCTGTGATGCTGATTATCCCTTTCGTTGAAAAGAAGCCGTATTCATCGATAAAAAGAGATTTATGGGAAATGACCAAGCTCGATAAACTGTGGTTACTAGGAGCAATCTTTGTCGGGACGTTTCTCGCTCTATGGCTTCAACAAGTGGCGTTGAAGAATGCTAACCCTGCGATTGCACAAACGTTGATAGCGACCAGCCCGGTCTTTATTTTGGTGATTTATGCGCTGAAAGGGGAGAAGGTGTCAAAGCAAAGTATCATAGGCACACTTGCCGCCCTTGCTGGTATTTCTCTGTTCTTTTATCAATAAGCAGTTGGCCTAAGCTACAGAGCTATATGCCACTACTCTGTACACACTTGATTACGGCCGTTGGCTTTAGCTCGGTATAGCGCTTTATCCGCACGGTAGAAGGTGCGTTGAGTATTCTCTCCGTCACGATGCAAAGTGATACCAATACTCACGGTCAAACCACGCTCCCCAAGTATTTCATGCCATCCAAATTGGAAGATGCGCTCTCGATAATTTTCAGAGTGCATTTCTGCCTTCGGAAGATCAGTGTTCTCTAGAATGACGAGGAACTCTTCTCCACCAAATCTGACACATGACGCGCCTCTAAACTTAAAGTATGAACGTAGCTCTTGAGACACACTAACAATCGCTTTATCGCCCACTAAGTGACTCAGTTCATCATTGATAGACTTGAAGTGGTCAATATCAATAACCATCAGTGCGAAAGAGGTATCGTGCAACAGCATGTCTTTCAATTTCACATCTAACCAGCGACGGTTGTGTAACCCTGTCAATGGATCGGTGAATACGTCTTGTTGAAGCTGAGCAACCGCATTCTTGTGTTGTTCCGTTGTCTCTTTCAGCTCTTTGTTTTCTTGTTCAGAGAGAATGAGTTTGAGTTGTAATTCAAAACGGGACAGGCGGCGTAGTTGGGTTGCACCGAGTTCACTGATCGGGATCTGCTTCATCAGATCGGTTTCAATTCGGTAGCCTTTTTTCTCATAGCTTAGCGCTTCTTGAAAACGCCCTTGATTCATACACACATCACTCAGCGAATCGTAGAATCGTTTTGCAAGTACTGGCGACGAGTAGGCTTTCACGCGTTTGTCTGTGCTCGACAAAATCATGCTCGCGTAGTCTTGCTTGCCGGTTGCACTTAGGCAATGTGAGAGCTCTAGACGAGTCATGGTTGCAAGCCAGCTTGCTTGAGTGCTGTTGGCTGGGTATTGAACCTTAGACAGACAGCGTAGCGCTTCATGGTGTTTTTTCTTAGCGCGCAGCACCTTTGCTTGGTAAAGCAGTATTTGAGCTGTGAGCAACTTGTCACTGACCAAAATACTCAGTTCTTCGCACTCATTCAGTAAATCGCTGGCTGCTGTAATGCGATTGAGTAGAAGTAGGCTTGCTACCATATGCAGCTTGAATTTGAGGCGAAGTGAGCGACTGCTTATCGCATGGTCTATGCTGCTGATTTTTTGGTAGTAACGAAGTGCTCTGTTGTGATCGCCATAGGAATCACACAGGTTGCCCATGCCTAAAATAGCTAATACATACTCATCGATATGACCGTGTTCAACCGCGATAGTCGATGAACTGACGAATTCATTGAGTGCTGAGGTGTAATCACCAGTTTCAACTAAGCGGTCACTTAAACTGGTTTTGACTGTCAGAATATCTTCGATATCGGCAGGAAGGTGGAGCAGATCGAGTGCTCGTCTCAACTCTTCGATACTGGTTTGATTTTGTTGTAACTCGGCACGGTATTCAGAGCTAATGATATAGCAGTGCGCTTGCTCTGTTTGCGTTGTCGAAACGTGCTGACGAATGTGGTTCCAGAAGATGATCGCTTCTTCACCTGATACTGATGAAGGGTCTAAACCGGCGTCTGTGATCTTGCTTAATAGAGTTTCCATTATTCTATTACCTCAGCATCGTCTTCTTCTAATTGTTCAAGCGTGAACGGGAACGTCAAAATATCATTGAGGCTGACGGTCGGTTTCGAACCCTTTAGTCCTTTTCTATGCCATGGATAGATATCAAGCATGGTGCTGAGAGTTTGGAAGGTTTGCTCTGCGGCTTCGCCTTTTTCGGAAAGCATAAGGGCCACACGTTCAGAACTTAGCCTTGCGATGAAGTCATTCTGGTTACATAAAGCATGAGCAATCTCGGTACAGACATCTAAGTAATCAGTATCGACATGATGGAACATAATGATGCTGTGGTTTGAACGTTTAAGCTCTGTCTTGAACAGCACCAACTTTTCCCACCAAAAGGTTTCAGAGACAACGTAAGAGAGGTGCTTTTCAGGATCGTACTCGTGCTGACCGCGAATACGATTAATCAGTTTTCGTGCTCTCTGTTCAAGTTGGCGTTTTGAACTGCGTGCTTTGTCCAAACCGACACGTGTCGTTTGCTCTTTGAGCATGCCGATAGAATATTGACGGTACTTTTTAAAGGCGACGAGCGCGGCTTGGAAGTCTTGGTTTTCTTCCGCCACCAAGGATTGTTGGTAACAGATTTGGCTCAGCAACTCGCCATTATCGAACTCGTTTGCGGATTGTTCTGCGAGCCTCAGTAATTCCGCCGCTTGTTCTGGTCTTTTTCTCAGGAGCTCCAATCTAGCTCGGCTGATGTATGAGTGCGCCTTCATCCAAACTAGGTTGTGTTCAACTGCCAGATTGTGCGCTTTGGCCGTGGCGCGCTCCGCGTCATCTAAGCGTTCAAGACCAAGTAGGGCAAGGCCTCGAAAGTCCCATACCTCTGCATGCCAAGTGTTATCTTTATGGTCTTTTAATGCTTCTTCTGCACCGTCCAATACCGACAGCATTTCAACATAGTTGTTGAGCAGGTAGTAATCCCACGCAAGCAGTATTCTGGCTTTACCCTCTAACCAACCAATGCGGCTGTTGTTAGCAACTTTAACGGCAAGCTGGTGGGTAGAACGTGCAAGTTTATATTCGTGGGTCATCCGCCAAATATTGCCAAGGCCAATGAGGCATTCAATTTGAATTTCGACTTCATCAACCAACGCGGACTGCTCTAAAGCATTGATCCAGAACTGTTGGGCGGAATAGTACTTGGCTTGTCCCCAGAACTGGAGCGCGTGTAAATGGAGGATTTCAGGGAGAAAAAGGTCGGTATCTAATCGGCTTTGGCGCTTGTAGGCTTCCTTGATGTATTTTAAACCTTTTTGGTAATCCATCAGGTTCCAGCTACATCTTGCCATTAACATTAATGACTGGATGGCACCCTCTTCAAACAGAACTTGCTCTGATCGGACTAGGCACTGTTGGGCAATCTCTAGGATCACCGATGGCTCAGAGTCGACACGAGTTTTGAGTTTTTCTAATTCTGTTTCAAGAAGGTACTGATTTTTGTCCAAGACTTACATCCATGATTATCGAACATATTGATAACACAATCATTATAAGAGTGTAATTTGAGATAAGCACCAATTATCTTTCGTAGAGCGTCAAAGGAACATCGATCTTTTCTAATTATGGGTGTTACCTCATGTTGTCGCTTTAAAATCAATGAGTTCCCGAATAATTACCTAGAGGCTTTGTTGCTATGAAAGTAGTTGCTTTAGAGTTAATGGCAGCTCCCCTACGCCTAAGCGTTGTGCTGCCGTGAGCCCTTGCTTATCTTGGTAGCACAGATTGTGCCAAGCTCTAAATATGTCGAGCAATGGAAGAATGCCCCCAGGACGAAGCTTACGTCTGGGCTCATTAATAAAGCTATCAAATAACAACTGAAAGCGCTGTTGATAGAACTTAGTTTGTTGAATTGAGGCTGTGTTAAACCACTGTTTTGGTTCTGGATTGTTACCGGTTAGATAGCAGATACCTTTCTGGTTATCACCCTGATTGGCAATAGCCCAGCGATCTCGCCACCAACTCATGTGAACGATGTCGATCTTTTCAAAACTTTGGTCGTCTTGCCAGCCTGAATCTTCTTCGACATACATGAGGTCAATATTTTGACTCTGAATGCGCGGCAAACATACACTTAAAGCGGCAGATCTTAGTAATGGATCTTGTGGCATATAGATGGCGACATGCTTGTCTTCGTTACACATATCCAACACATGTAAGAAGTGAGCATAAGAGGTATAAGGCGGTCGAATGAGAGCGCCTTTTGAAGGGTAACTAAATGTGGTGAGGTTACCCATAGGGTCCTCAACGTTACCTCTCGCAAGAATCACTTGGTACTGCTGTTCAATGCGCTCTTTTAGTTTGTCAGAGGGCTGAGGCAGTTCGAGATTTGCTTCTGAAGAGTGCTCTTTGGATACAAATCGTGCCACATCATCATAAGGGTTATGGTCGACGTTTCCTGATGGTTCTTCATTTTGAGAGTAGTTAACGTGTTGGCAAAGTATATAGCCAGAATGCGCCTCGCCCGTCGCTATCCACACCACACCGTTGTTACTTTGTGGTTGCAGACGCTGGTAGTGAGATGCGAACTCGTAATCTTTCGCATGGTTAACCCATCGTGCATCGATCATCGCTAATTTACGACGACAACGGCTCGCGATATGGTCAACATGATCATAGAAAGTCTTTGGGTTGATCTCTAATTTTCGGCAGATTTCACGTACGGAATAGCCCATGAACAGTAAGCCCATGAGGTTCTCTTGAAATTGGAGTTTTTTATTGGATCCAGACCATTTATCAACGAAGGTTGTTTGGCAGTCTTTGCATCGATAACGCTGCCTGTCGCCACTGTAGCCGAAGGCATGATAAAGATGTTTATGGGTATGAACCGATAAGCCGAAGTTATCGCAATCATCATTACGACAAGCAGGGAGCCCGTCGCTGTGAAGTTGTCTTAGGCGATGAAGTTCGCTTAACACTTCACGATTGTTAAGTAAGGGGGGGAAAGCTCCACATTCACGACAAACCATCGCTGGACGCTTAGGGTTCGCGTGTTGCAAAACATACCGTTTTGCATCGCTCAAGCCAAAGTTGTCACACGCCAATGTTTTACAAAAGTTGAGTTGCAAACCATCCGCATCTTTTGGCAGCTTGTCGTTAGACACGATCTCCCCCTCGGGATTATTTGAGCAGCCAAGCGAGCCTGGCTGCGGGGTAACGCTTTTCAATGTATCTTTTATCAAATCGTTAGATGTTGATTGCTGTCTCTAGAGCAACTTTCATCATGTCGTTGAAAGACTTTTGACGCTCTTCAGAACTTAGTTTTTCACCACGGATGATGTGGTCAGATACTGTTAGGATAGTTAGTGCTTTAGCACCAAGGTCTGCAGCAACGCCGTAGATACCAGCCGCTTCCATATCAACACCTAGGATGCCTAGCTTTTCCATTTTTTCGAAAAGGTCAGCTTCTGGAGTGTAGAAAAGGTCTGCAGAGAATACGTTACCAACTTTAACTGGAACTTCTTGTGCACGAGCTTGGTTTACTGCTTCTTCTAGAAGACCGAAATCAGCGATAGCAGCGAAGTCGTGGTTGTTGAAACGAATGCGGTTTACTTTTGAGTCAGTAGATGCACCCATGCCGATAACAACGTCCATTAGTTTAACGTCGTCACGTACCGCGCCACAGCTACCTACACGAATAACGTTTTTCACGCCGAACTCAGCGATTAGCTCGTGTACGTAGATGCAGCATGATGGGATACCCATACCGTGGCCCATTACAGAAACTTTCTTACCTTTGTAAGTGCCTGTGTAGCCAAACATGTTGCGAACGTCACAAACTTGCTTCACGTCATCAAGGAATGTTTCTGCAATGTATTTTGCGCGAAGCGGGTCGCCCGGCATAAGTACTGTTTCTGCGAAATCACCAGCTTGAGCATTAATATGAGGTGTAGCCATGGTCGTTCTCCAAAGTTTAAACGGTAATTATAGGAACAGGATTTAATCAATTACCGATTCTGTTGAATTGAATTCGTTTTGTTGAGGCAATATTAGCGAGTTAGAACGTGGCTCCATGAGACTTTAGTCACAAAATAGGTCTGCCATTATAGTTTTATTAATATTGATAACCAAATATGTTGAAAGCGTAAAGGCAATCGATTTTGTATGGGTAAATTGCAAGTGAATGAGAAGAAAAGGCTTACATATAAACTTGTTGCCTATTAGTTTCGAGACAACAATACGTTGTAGAGACGTTTGATCAGAGATAATCTAAACTTTGATAAAAGACAAACCAAGGATTTGTATGTCGTATTGCGTTAACTCGACGCCTTTGCAGTCAATGAAAACACGACTCCACAGGGCGGTGTCGCTTGTTGTAAGAACTACTTTGCTTGCCAGCGGGATAGCTTCATCGTGGGTGTCTGCTGCAACCTTTGAATTGCCACCAACGGAAAGCCGCATTGTGGGCAGAATCCAGCAGCATGAAGTGGCGGCGGGCGAAACCTTGGCCATCATTGCCAAGCAATACGATATTGGTTTTCTCTCTTTAATGGCAGCCAACAAAG
This sequence comes from Vibrio sp. 10N.247.310.98, assembly GCF_041467395.1. Taxonomy (NCBI): domain Bacteria; kingdom Pseudomonadati; phylum Pseudomonadota; class Gammaproteobacteria; order Vibrionales; family Vibrionaceae; genus Vibrio; species Vibrio sp. 10N.247.310.98. The sequence continues at coordinate 29,452 of NZ_JBFSUL010000030.1, forward strand.
GGGTGGATCCTTTTCTTCCCGCGGAAGGCTATGTGTTAAGCATTCCAAGCCGCTTGATTTTGCCTGACACCCCAAGAAAGGGGATTGTCATCAATCTTGCTGAGTTAAGGTTGTATTACTTTGAGCCTGAGAAAAATCAGGTGCATGTTTTCCCTGTCGGCATCGGTCGAGTGGGGCGTGATACTCCCGAGATGATCACCAAGATAAGCCAAAAAAGACCGAATCCAACATGGACGCCACCAAATTCAATCCGCAACGAGTATCTTGAAAAGGGCATTGAATTACCGAGAGTGGTTCCTGCCGGGCCGGAAAATCCATTGGGAGAGTACGCTTTGAGGCTTGCTTATGGCGCTGGCGACTATTTGATCCATGGTACAAACAAAGATTTCGGGATAGGTTTACGAGTTAGCTCTGGTTGTATCCGAATGGAACCTAAAGACATTGAGTGGCTGTTTGAGCAAGTGAACCGTGGTGAACAGGTCACCATTATCAATGAGCCGATTAAGGTGTCATTAGAGCCTGATAGAAGTGTGTTTGTAGAAGCGCACGAGCCATTAACTCGAAGTGATGGTTCAAAGAAATCATTACAGATCCCTGTGGAACTAAAATGGTGGCTTGAAGACGCAGAACTGCCAAATTCAAAGGCGAAAGCGGTTATCTTTGCTCAAAACGGCGTACCTGTAGAGATAGCACCACCTGTGATTGAGTTTTAATTCGATTGCCTCTTCTGCAACAAGGGGCGGTTTTATCTTGTTTACTCGCATTAGTGTCACCCAAAAAAAGCACCACATCCGATAAGAAGTGGTGCTGTCTATATACTGCTTTTTGCGACTTATTTAATCTACAGCTTAATCGCGATTAGATCTCAAACTACTTAGTGTAAGACTCAGCGATGTTGTCGATGCGTTCGTTAGCACGATCCGCTTCTTCTTTCGCTGCCATAGCGGCTGCTTCTGCTTCTTGAGCCTTCATTTCTGCGGCTGCTTTGTCACTCTTAAGTGCTTCAACTTCGCTTGTAAGTTGAGCCACTTGGTTAGTTAGTTGATCCATTTCTGACACTGCAGCTTCTTCTGGTTCTGAAGAACAACCGGCTAAAATGAAAACTGATGCTGCAGCTGCGATTAACGTCTTATTCATAAGAACTCCTTGCTTATTTATCATCAAAAGATGCGCTATACATTCTTTATCATATAGTCGCTTCATTAATGATTGTAGCGACTAATTTTTTAACTGCAAAAACAATAACTAAAGAAATTGCTAAATTTTTGAGTTAATTAGCTAAGTATCACGTTGTGTCTCATTTATGAGATGAAGGATTTAGAGACGACTTGAAGGTGTTTTTGGAGAGCTATCCCTTTGCTAGCAATGCATACGTTGTTCTAGCTAAAGATAGATAAAGGGATAAATTTACTGTGATCTCTATCCTTATAAAGTACTTTCGCGGTATCATGTCACGTTAAATTAATTTTATTCAATACCATCATGACTGGAGAGTCCTTTGCACTTTAAAGATTTAGGCTTAGATAACCGCTTACTGAAGAACTTAAAACATTACGACTTCAAGAAGGCGACAGAGATCCAATCAAAAGCGATCCCTGTTGCTATTGCTGGTAAGGATCTATTGGCTTCATCAAAAACGGGATCAGGAAAAACATTGGCGTTTGTGTTGCCAATGATACATAAAGCATTAAAAACAAAAGCGTTTTCTGCTAAAGATCCTCGTGGTGTAATTTTGGCTCCTACTCGTGAGCTAGCGAAGCAAGTTTACGGCGAACTGCGTAGCATGCTTGGTGGTCTGTCTTATGAAGCGGCGCTTATCTTAGGTGGTGAGAACTTTAACGACCAAGTTAAAGCACTGCGTAAGTACCCTCGTTTTATCGTTGCGACTCCAGGCCGTCTTGCTGACCACCTAGAACATCGTTCATTGTTCCTAGATGGTGTTGAAACGCTAATCCTTGATGAAGCGGACCGTATGCTTGATCTGGGTTTCGCTCCAGAACTTCGTCGCATTGCCAATGCAGCTAAACACCGTCGTCGTCAAACGTTGATGTTCTCTGCAACGTTAGATCACGCTGAAGTAAATGGCATTGCAAATGAAATGCTAGACGCACCTAAGCGTATCTCTGTTGGTGTTTCTAACGAGCAACACTTAGATATCACACAGAAATTCTACTTATGTGATCACCTAGATCACAAAGAAGCGATTTTAGACCGTGTACTGGAAGAAGCTGAATACCGTCAGGTAATGATCTTCACAGCAACACGCGCTGATACTGACCGTTTAACAGATAAGTTGAACGAGAAGAAGCTTAAAGCGGTAGCACTGAGTGGTAACCTAAACCAAACGCAACGTAATGCTATTATGAGCCAGTTCGAGCGTGCGGTTTACAAGATCTTGGTAACTACCGATGTTGCTTCACGTGGTATTGATATTCCAAACGTGAGCCACGTTATCAACTTTGATATGCCTAAGCATACGGAAGAGTACGTGCACCGTGTAGGTCGTACTGGCCGTGCGGGTAACAAAGGCGATGCGATTTCTTTGGTTGGTCCAAAAGACTGGGACAGCTTCAAGCGTGTTGAACTTTACCTTCAACAAGATTTGACCTTCTCTGTACTTGAAGGCCTAAAAGGTAAATTCAAAGGCATTAAGCCACGTAAACCTGCGTTTGCTAAAGGCGGTCCTGCTAAGAAGAAGACCAACACTCAAGCGAAGAAAACGCCGAAGAAACCAGTTAAGCGCGATAAGAGCTTCCACCAAAATGTGGCCGTGGGTGATACCGTGTTTATCCCTAAGAAGAAAGTCGCACCAAAAGTGGACGACGAGTAATCACCAGCCAGTTTTAAAGCGTTTGCTAGTAAAACTGACATAAATAAAAACCGCCAATATTAGGCGGTTTTTTTGTATCTCGACCTTGGCTCAGCCATTACTTTTCGATATTTAGTTAGAAATTGAACGTCGAGAACGAATACGCCAAGATGTGGTCGGCAATGTATTTATGAGTAGCTGTAGTTGGGTGTGTCACGCCCCAAAATACATAACTGTCTGAACCATAGGTGGCACAGTCATTGGTTAAGCTGTGGCTTCGCAAGTAGTCCGCGGCTGAGCTTCGATTGATATTAAGACAAGCATCACTCGCGTTTCTAAAGCCATGTTGTTCTGGGTTATCGGTAATGCTGGCGAACAACGCACTTGCATCGAACAACACCACGTTTTTCCCCATACCTTGGTAATACTCGGCTTGAGCTTTGATGAACTGGTTGAATTCTAAGATCTTGCCACGAACTTTTATTATCTCTTGTTCGGTAGAGTATTTGAATTGAGGGGCTTTGGTTGCATCGGGTAAGGTGAACAGCAGGATATTGTTCGCACCAGATTCTGTTAAGCGGATCAGCGCGCTGCTAAAGTCAGCCTTTACATCGGCGACTTCTCGGTTGTAATTCATGAAGTCATTGAGGCCAAACTCTAAAGTAAACAGTGAGTTTTCCGGACGATAGTTTTTGGCGACTTTCATGTAGGTCAGATAAGAGGTGACTTGATCATAAACACCAGTCAATGCCACGTATTGGTTGGTACCTGCGGCGCCACCCACAGCCCAGTTATACAGAGGGACATCTTTCGCTTTTGCTAAATACTCCGTCCAGACTAAACCATTCGAAAAGTGCCCTAAAAACCACGAATCTGCGTTCGGAAAAACCCATTGTGAGCCATTAAATAGATTACCAGTGTCGGACAGGCTATCACCAAAGGTGACAATACGATTGATGCTACTGGCTTGAAAAGCGTTGTCGTTGGTCCAGATTGAGTGGTTGTAAGAGAAGCGATTATCTGCGGCAAAGTAGGTGATGTCAGCGGCGTCATGTTGGATGTCGAGCGTCTGTTCGCAACGTTGTTTAATTTCCGATTGCGGGGCATCGCTGTAGAACATGTTTTTGAATGAAACGGAAGACCACCAATATCCGTTGATCGTGTAGTAATCACCATTCTCTTTCTTTGCCCACTTCCAGTCGGTGGCTGGGGAGTCATGAGAGGCATCGGTTCGATACCAACATCTAACATATGAATAGGTCTCTGAGCCTTGTGCACTGAGTACTTGTGCAGATGTAATCGATTCAGGTGTTGGTATTGAGTCTTCAGCGGTATAAGCGCCAAAAGGCAGGGCTAACGTGAGTATTAAAGCCGTATTTTTCATCACTGTATTCTCTTTTATATTTAGATGAGCCAAACAGAAACGCTGTTGCTTGATAAGTGGATAAGTGGATAAGTGGATAAGTAAATAACTGGTACGACCTATATCTAAAATCAATAATTAGCGTCAATATATTCAGGGTTGTGGTGTGTCGTTAATGGAATAAGCATCAAGTTATCAACGAGTTTTGGTTGAAAAATACCTGTTTCCAAACGGTTATTTGTCGAATAATTTTGGTTTATTGAGAATGTTGAATTGATATTTGAGTCGGGATATTGAAAGAACAATCTCATCAACCTTAGTTAAATGTTAATTTAATCAATTGCTTATGTTTTTTCTCCTGATTCTGTTTGCCTGATGTTCATCGCACCTGTTTAATTCAAGTTCGCCATCACAAATATGAAGTCGTTACTTTCTGTTTTATAAAATCATCATCTACGGTTCTTTTACTCATCAGAGGTCTAATCTGTTTAAGGAAAGAGCATTGAAAAAGATATTAATTTGGACGATAGCCTGCCTATCCAGTTTTGGCGTATATGCCGGAACGAGCGCATCAGCATTAGAAGCCAGCGGATACACTGAAACGAAATACCCCATTATGTTGGTACATGGTCTGTTTGGTTTCGATACATTAGCGGGCGTTGACTATTTCTATGGCGTACCTGAATCCCTAACCAAAGATGGCGCGAACGTATATGTCGCTCAGGTCTCTGCAACCAACAGTTCAGAGGTCCGTGGTGAACAGTTACTCAGCCAAGTTGAAACGCTGTTAGCTGCAACAGGAGCAAGTAAGGTGAATCTGGTTGGTCATAGCCACGGTGGGCCTACGGCTCGTTATGTTGCGTCAGTTCGACCTGATCTTGTTGCTTCAGTGACCAGTATTGGCGGTGTGCATAAAGGTTCTAAGGTCGCTGATCTCGTTCGAGGGAACGTATCTGAAGGCTCTGTTACAGAAGGTATCGCGGTTAAATTAGCAGGTGGATTAACGACACTGATTAACCTTTTATCTGGTGGAACGGATCTCGACCAAGACGGCCTCGCTTCTCTTGAAGCATTGACCACAGAAGGCTCGCTAGCCTTCAACCAGTTTTACCCTGAGGGCGTTCCGACGTCTGAGTGTGGCGATGGTGAGTGGCAAGCAAGTAACGGCGTTTATTACTATTCATGGACAGGGTCTTCCACTTTTACCAACCTTCTTGATCCTAACGACGGAGCGATGACAATCCTAGGCTTAGCCTTCAACGAACCTAATGATGGCTTAGTAGGAGCATGCAGCGCGCATTTGGGCAAAGTGATTGGTGATGATTACAAAATGAACCACCTAGATGAGATTAATGGGTTATTGGGAATTCACCACTTGTTTGAGACAGATCCTGTAACTCTATATCGTCAGCATGCCAATCGATTGAAGTTGGCTGGCTTGTAGTCTGCAAAGCCGTTTAATAAGAAAACAAGGGAAGTATGATGAAAAAGACCGCCATTTTGTCGATAACCACGATAGCCCTGATGAGCACAGCGGCGGTCTTTTTATATCTAAATAATCAAGATACACATACTGACGACGAACAACGCGTCTCCTCATTGAAAGTCACCTCTCAGCAAGATACCGACATCGATAACGCATCAGCAAAAGACATGATGGAATATTTCGTGTCAGGTAATACAGAATTAACCCTTGAAGATATTCGAGACAACGTGGCGAAACACCACGAACAATCATCAACAACCGTGGTTGATGAAGCACTGTTTGCCAAATATCTTGAGTATAAGTCGGCACTGACATCGTTGGACGTGCAGTTCGATACCACATCCATTTCCGCTGATGATCTACGTGCACTCAATCAAGCGCTCCTTGACCTCCAAGCTCAGTTTTTCAGTGAGAGCGAGATAAGTATTCTGTTTACGCACGACAACAGAATGAGAGAAATCGCCTTAGAAAAGTTACTTCTGAAACAGGAGGGATTAGAGGATGAAGAATACCAACAAAGACTCGAATCCTATCTATCTGAGCAACCTGATTATGTTCAGTCGAGTCACCAGAATCAGGTGTTACTCCAACAGCTCTCTAGCTCTGAAGGTCTCGATGAACAGGGTAAATACTTAAAGAGAAGCGAACTTGTCGGTGAAGAAGCAACCCAGAGACTTGAAGCACTTGATAAACAAAGAGCGGCCTTTGAAGACTCGTTAGAGGTCTACTTCGCAGAACGAAATGATGTCTTGAAAGATTCATTCCTATCAAAAACCGAACAACAAGAGAAGATTGCGCAACTTAGGACTGAACATTTCCTACCAGAACAGCTTAGAAGGGTAGAAGCGATTGAAAGAATTCGAGCGGCTGAATCTCGTCAGTAGTGTCTAAAAGCGAAAAACCAGCCATGATGGCTGGCTTTTTGTTTATCGGCGAGTTCTAAAGAGCATACAGCCTGAATCTGTTTGCCTTGAACTTCGTACCTTGAAGCCTATACCTTAAAGTAATCCAACTGCTGCTTCTGTTGTTCTGCTAGGTTAGAAAGCTCGTGGCTTGCTGCAGCGGCTTGAGTAATGCCGGTAACGTTTTGGCTTACTAGGCTGTAGATGTTTGAGATGTTACGGTTGATGTCTGAGGTTACTTGGCTTTGCTCTTCGGCGGCAGAGGCAACCTGAGTGTTAATCTCAGTCATGTCCGTTACCGAGTTAGCAATGCCTGAAAGCGCCGCGCTTACTTCACCAGCAAGAGTTTGGTTGTGTTCCAGCATAGCCAGTGAGCTGCTCATGCTTTCATTCGCGTTACCGGATTGAACCTGCAAACCTTCAATGATGGTTTGGATCTCTTTGGTTGAATCTTGTGTACGTGCCGCTAACATTCGAACTTCATCAGCAACCACTGCGAAACCACGACCGCTTTCACCCGCGCGAGCGGCTTCAATTGCTGCGTTAAGCGCCAACAGGTTAGTTTGTTCAGAGATACTTTGAATCACCTCAATCACTTTACCAATCTGTTCAGAGTGCTCTTTTAGCGTACCCACAACATTTGCAGCTTCGCTTAGCTGAATCGCCATCTGTTCGTTAGCTTTGTTGCTTTCATTAAACAAGCTCATGCTGTGTGTCGCCATTTCGTCAGCTTGCTTAGACGCTGAGTCAGCTTGTACTGCGTTCTCGTTAACGTGCGATGCAGTACTTTCAAGTTGGTTCACAGCAGAAGCGACTTGTTCCACTTCTTGTTTCTCTTGGTCTGAGTTAACGCTGGATTGGGTCATTACCGCTGCTAGCTCTGTCGACGCAGAAGCCACTTCGATACTGATTCGAGACAGTGAGCTTACCGTGTCACGCAGTTGTTCAACAGACTGGTTTACGTCTTGCGCTAGGCGTGAGATTTCGTTGTCGCCATATTCTTCGGCTTTAACTAACAAGTTACCTTTTGCAACTTCGCGCATGGTTTCTTGAATGTTGCTGATCGGCTTAACAATGATACCAGCCAGCGTCCAACTGATAACTAGAGCTACAGACAGGATTACCAACAGTGCAATGGTCGCGGTAGTCAGTGTACTAGCGTGTTGCTGGCCGTTGATGTCCACCTCTTGAGTGGCAAGCAAGTTCAGCTTCTTAGACAGAGTGTTGATCGCTTGCACCATTTCATTACCCGCATGTCGGTATTGGTCGATTGCGATCTGGTAGCGGTTTTCAAAATCTGACGAGAGTGACGCATCGCCGTGTTTCGCTCTTAATAGCGGAAGCATGGTGGTGCGAGAAAAATCGACATAGTGATTCATCGCTTTGTTCATCGCGGCCACTTCATCTTGCATGCCTGGCACTGTGTCTAATGAATTCAGTAGGCGAGTATTCTGATCGCGTTTTTGGTTTAGTGTTTCAACCAGTGTTTTTACGTCATCGGCATTGAATAGACTGTAAATCGCTTTGATGCGCATGCCATAGCTGTTGTCGACGATTTCGCTGAGTTCTTCTTTATGTAAGATTAATTGGTCGGTTGCTACTGACACATCTTTGAATGCACTTTCTAGCTTTTCACCACCGATAATGACACCGGCTAAAAGTAAAACGACGGAAAATAGTACGGGTATAAGAATTTGTATTTTGATTGATAAGCCACTGAGAAGTTGGCGCATGTAATGTCCTTCTTTGAATAAAATAAATAGATGAGAATTATTATTATTAGAATTAGTTGGCGATTCTAACTAATGAGACTGACAATTCAATCAGTAAAGGCTTTGATTTCGTTATATGCGATAGGTATTTGATATAGATGGTTGTTTATTGTTCTAAATGGCGATAAAGGTGGATCTTTTTATCCATCGTGTTAGGGCTACTTGATTGATAAATAGAGAAATATATTGGTTAGTGTTCGATATAAATAGGGAAGGAAATCTAGTTTTTGGTGCTCAAACGATGGTGACACCTGCATTCAATAACTGCATCTGATGGGGGCGCGACTATCAATTCATCGAGTAGGAGAGAAATTAGCCATTAATTTGTAGTTGTCATATAGGCTTCAATTAAGTGAAACACAACTGTCACATTCGGATTCTAAAGTAGGCCTCGTTCAAGCAAAACATTACGGCAATAACGCCACTAAAGGAAATTTGTGATGAAAAAGACAGTTATCGGTGCAATCGCACTACTAGGCGCTCTAACAGTGAATACAGCTTCAGCTAAAGAAACTATCTCTGTAGTTGGCTCTAACAGTGCTTCTCCACTGGTTGAAGTTTTTGCAGAAACCTACATGAATAAAGGCGAACCAGTGTTCATCGAAATTCAAGCACCAGGTTCTTCTGCAGGCATCAAAGCAGCAAAAAATGGAAGTGCTGACCTTGGTATCTCTTCTCGTGACCTAAAAGAAGAAGAGAAAACAGCTGACCTGAAAGAGCTAGTTATCGCTCGTGACGGTATCGCAGTTGTTGTTAACCCGAACAACGAAGTATCTGCTCTTACTGCTGAGCAAATCACTTCAATCTACAAAGGCGACATCACTAACTGGAAAGATGTTGGCGGTGCTGACAAGCCAATCGTAGCAATCACTCGTGATACTGCATCAGGTACACGTGGTGCATTCGAAGACATCATGAAGCTTAAGAAGAAGATTGGCGATAAGAAAGTATCGGCTATCTCTCAACGTGCACAAGTTGCAAACGGTAACGGCGCACTTAAAGTTTCTGTAGCAAGCAACCCATACGCTATCGGCTTTATCTCTCTAGGTACAGTTGACGAATCTGTTCAAGCTCTAACTATCGACGGCGCTGCTGCGACTGTAGACAACGTTAAGAACGGTTCTTACAAAGTTGCTCGTCCATTCCTAGTTCTTTACAAAGCAGGCGCTCCAACAGCTGAAACTCAACAATTCCTAGATTGGATGGTTGCAGATGAAGCTCAAGCTATCGCTGGTAAGAAAGGCTACATCACAGTTAACTAATCTTAACTGACTCAATCTTAATTATTGCTCAGCCTGCTTTAGGCTGAGCCTTTTCTTTCAACTTTGTTTATTTCGAGCTCTTATTGAGCCACAAAGTTTGAGATTTTATATATGACCATCGCAAATAGTGAAAAGCTTATGAATACTGAAGCGACTCAAATCAACAAGCCAAGTCTACGTGCTAAGAAGCGCATCGACTGGAGAGAAAGAATCTTCCACGGCTTGTTCTTATCGAGTGCTGTAATCGGCATCGTATCACTAGCCGTTATCGCTTACTTTATCGTTGCAGAGAGTATCCCTGCATTCCAAGAGGCCGGTGTTTCTGGCATCGTTCTGGGTGTTGACTGGTTACCTCCAGCTCTATTCGGTGTTGCAACCATGATTGTTGCATCGATTGTTTCGACACTTGGAGCTGTAGTTGTTGGTGTGCCAGTTGGTGTATTAACCGCTATTTTTATTGCTGAGATTGCTCCAAAGCGTCTTGCAGATATTATTCGACCAGCAGTTGAGCTTCTAGCGGGTATCCCGTCGGTAGTTTACGGCTTCTTCGGTCTAGTAATTATCGTTCCAATGATTCAAAACGTTTTCCAAGTACCAGCGGGTAACACTATCCTGGCGGGTATCATTGTTCTGGGTATCATGATTCTTCCTACCGTTATCACGGTTTCTGAAACTTCGATTCGTGCGGTACCTCGTACATACAAAGAAGGTTCACTTGCACTGGGTGCTTCGAAAATCTACACGATTTTTAAGCTACTCGTTCCTGCTGCACGTTCAGGCATTATGACTGGTGTGATTTTGGGTATCGGCCGCGCACTTGGCGAAACGATGGCAATCATCATGGTTATGGGTAACGCGCCAGCAATGCCAGAAGGCATTTTGGACTCTGCTCGTACGCTAACAGCAAACATTGCAATTGAAATGTCTTACGCAAGTGGCGTTCACGCTAACGCACTGTACGCAACAGGTGTTGTACTTCTAGTGTTCATCATGATGTTAAATGGTGCTCTACTTTATCTTAACCGTGAAAAAGCGAAGTAGGCGAGGATAAGTAATATGGATCGCGTAAAACTAAAACAAGCACGTCAAACCAAAGATAACATCCTAAAAGGTTTTATCTGGGCAGCTGCAGCTGTAACCGTTGGTTTCTTATTCTGGATTATTTGGTACATCCTATCGAACGGTCTGCAATACGTAGATTGGAACTTCATCACTGACGATTACACTCGTACTGGTGAAGAACGTGGTATTTTCCCAATGATCATTGCCACGATCTACATGGTAATCGCATCGATTGCGGTAGCCGCGCCACTGGGCATCATGACGGCGATATACTTAACTGAATATGCGAAAGTAGGTAGCCGATTGGTGAAAGTGATTCGATTCTGTACTGAGTCGTTAGCTGGTATCCCATCGATCATCTTTGGTCTGTTCGGTATGACCTTCTTTGTTTCGATTCTTGGTCTTGGCTTCTCGATTCTGTCGGGTGCACTAACGCTAAGTATCCTGATTCTTCCTGTAATCATTCGTACTACAGAAGAAGCATTGATGGCAGTGCCACAAACTTACCGCGAAGGCTCATACGGCCTTGGCGCTTCAAAAATCTACACTATCTGGCGTTTGATCTTACCAAGCGCAATGCCAGGTATCTTAACTTCGGTCATTCTTAGTATTGGTCGTGTAATTGGCGAATCAGCACCTGTATTTTTAACAGCAGGTATGGTGGCACGTGTTCCTGAGTCGGTATTCGATTCTGGCCGTACACTAACGGTTCACCTATATAAGCTGACAACAGAGCTATTTACTATCGATGAGTGGAACCAAGCCTACGGCACGGCGACAGTCCTAATCGTACTGGTTCTCTTGATCAACATGGTTACAAAACTGATTGCGAGACGCTTCAACACGGCAACTTACTAAGCTCATTAGCTGGCTCATAAATAAAGCGAGCCCCCGTGATAAAGAAAGCATCAAGTTAGACACGAATTTAAGAATTTAGAGATTACGAACATGAATAAATTTGATATTGAGAACCTAGATCTATTTTACGGCGACAACCAAGCGCTTAAATCTATCAACCTGCCAATTCCAACTCGCCAGGTTACTGCTCTGATTGGCCCGTCTGGCTGTGGTAAATCAACACTATTGCGTTGTTTGAACCGCATGAATGACCTAATTGAAGGCGTTACGATTAAGGGTAAGCTGGATATGGATGGCACTGACATCTACGGTAATATCGATGTCGCTGACCTACGTATCCGCGTAGGCATGGTATTCCAAAAGCCAAACCCGTTCCCAATGAGCATCTACGAGAACGTGGCATACGGCCTACGTGCTCAAGGTATCAAAGACAAAAAACACATCGATGAAGTGGTTGAGCGCTCGCTACGCAGTGCTGCACTGTGGGATGAAGTAAAAGACCGTCTTAAAGCGCATGCATTTGGTCTGTCTGGTGGTCAACAACAGCGTCTATGTATCGCACGTACAATTGCAATGGAACCAGATGTAATCCTGATGGATGAACCAACATCGGCTCTAGACCCAATCGCGACACACAAGATTGAAGAATTGATGGAAGATCTGAAGAAAGACTTCACTATCGTTATCGTAACGCACTCAATGCAGCAAGCGCGTCGTATCTCAGACCGCACGGCTTTCTTCCTAATGGGAGAGCTTGTAGAGCATAACGAAACCAGCGTTATCTTCAGTGAACCAAAAGATGATCGTACTAAAGGTTACGTAAACGGTGACTTCGGTTAATCGACGATTTACGTGTGGTATTTAAGCGATTAGATACCTTTACACACTAACTGAAACGCAGGTTAGATAATCGAATAGAACAACAGAATTATCACTATAACTATAAGCGATGGAAGTTTTGCCCCACTATAGGTGGGGCTTTTTTATGTGTCTAAAAAATCCCCAATGTCGATGTGATTTTGGGCAGAGAATCCCATTTTTGTCGTCCTTCTCATGCTTGTGATAATGTTAAAGGTGAAACTGCGACCCGCTTAACATCTCATTTTTACTTACATTGATTGCATATCAAGCCTTCTGTATTTTTGCTTTATTCTTAATCGCCAATGGAAGGAAGCTGTGCCTGTTAAAGCCTTTGCAAAACAAATATCTGCGACACGCGACCATCGTCTTTTGGCTGAGTCTCTTTTTGACTATCTGGTTAAGGTACTTACTCCAAAAGGGATAGGAATATTTGCTGAACCGACGCCGGAGAGCGACGCATTACCGCTTTTTTCTTATGGCGACCTAACCTCATTGGCGAGCTACCCCTCTACATTTTGGCCGTGGGTCTCACAGTTTGATACCGCAGACGGGGTTTTGCCAATGGCTATCAACACCTGCAAGTGGGAACACATGAAAGTGCTTGGTGGGGAGTCGTTTATCATGATGCTCGACAACGCACCTGCCTCCAGAACTTATTTAATTGTTCAAAATTGCAATGCTGAGAAGGTTAATCAAACCTTTGACCAAGATCTTGATGTGTTACAGCTCGCGGCTGCCCGTTGGCAATGTATTCGTGCCGAAAAGAACGCGGCGCTAGAAATCAAACACAGAGACACACGTGAAGCTCAATACTTAGATGAGATAAAGTTACGTGAGCTGTTTGTAGAGAACATGAAGCTGGTTCATCAGGTCGCGCTTGAGCTTTCTAACCCTGAGTCACTCGATGCTTTGTATAAAGCATCGGTTGAGGCTGTGCGAGACAGGTTAGGGTTTGATCGTGCGATCTTCATGTTGCTTGATATGAAAAAGCGTTGTTTCAGCGGAACTTATGGCACTGACGAAGCGGGTAAAACCAACAGTGAACACCACACTCAATACGATTTGCACCAACTTGAAGCGGAATACATTGAAGCGCTGTCTGATAACCATACTAATCTAGTCATCATCGATAATGCGCCCCTGTATACAGAAGGTAAGGTGGTCGGGCAGGGGTGGAATGGCATGCTTATCTTGCGTGAAGGCGACAAACCTGTCGGCTGGATCGCCATGGATAACTACATTCATCGCTCACCGATTACTAACTATCAAAAGCAGATGCTTGAGTCTTTTGGCTCTTTGCTTTCTCAAATCTATATTCGCAAGCGCCAAGAGCAGAACATACGTATGTTGCACTCGAGTATGGTTGAGCTGTCTCGATGCGATAGCGTCAGTGAAGTCTGTAAGTCCGCGGTTAGTTTTGCGATTCAACATCTAGGTATCGATCGACTGGCTGTTTTCCTAACAGACAAAAAGTGCAGTTACATGCAAGGTACTTGGGGCACTGACATCAAAGGCGATATTGTCGATGAGTCCTATTATCGCTCTGAGCTGGTGGAACGTGACATTGTAGCCGCAGCTCGTGCTTGCCCTAATCAAGTTGCCTTTGAAGAATCAGTTCCTATCTATCACGATTTCAATATTGTGGGAGTCGGTTGGACGGCAATGACCATGCTCACCACCAATACGGGTGAGCCGATTGCGTTTATCGCTGCTGATAACCTATTAACTCGCAGTCCTTTAACCTCCCAGCTTCGTGAGGTAATACGTATCTTTGCTTCGAGCCTTGCTGAGGTGCTGCAAAGAACCATGGCTCAAGAAGAACTGAAAAAGCTCAATGAAACATTGGAGCAAGAAGTCAGTAAGCGTACCCAAGAGCTAGAGTTGGCGAATGAGCAATTGGATATCATTTCTAAGCTAGATCCTCTTACGCGCCTTGGAAACCGCCGTATGTTGTCGCAGGTTCTAGAAGACTTGAACGGTGACGATCAAGGTGCCTTTGCCTTACAGAACGAAATTACATTTGGCTTGATTCTTGTCGACCTCGACCACTTTGGTTTGTACAACAGTGTCTATGGTCATACTGAAGGGGATGCGGCTCTGAGGACGGTAGGTGAGATACTGAATGCCCATGTTCACAATGATAAAGAAACCTTCTGCCGGATTGGCGGAGAGGAGTTTATGTTGTTGATGATTGGCACGAATCACTCAGAGACAAAGCAACGTGCAGAGTCGATTAGAAAATGCATTGAAGAGGCAAAAATCCTGCATTGTGAAAGTAGTACCAGCCCATATTTAACGGCATCCGTTGGCTATGCCTCGATAACTTCTGATCAGCACCAGTTTGACTTCGACCTACTGTATGGCAAGGCAGATAAAGCCTTGTATCAAGCCAAAGACTCTGGGAGAAATCGAATCGTTTCTGCCTTAAAACGTAAAAAAGTCACAGCCTCTCTTTCTTAAAATAAAGGCCGTTGATCTCAAGATGATCAACGGCCTTTGTGTTTTACTGTTCTTGATGAACAGCGTCGACTAAAGATTTTCTAGCGAACTATTATGCTTTTTACTCGCAACTCTCTTGGGCTTCTTCACCGTTTTGATTGCCAGCTCAGGGCTCCATGTTTGGGCTGGTGAACCGGCTTCACCATAAAGGCTTTGGTTTAGCTTGGTGAGTTCGGCTTCAACGGTTTGTAACGTCTCATCACTTAGATCTGTATTTTCAGATTTCCATTGCTCAAATAAGGTTCTGGTCATCACGCCATCTTTCGTTCTTAGAGCTTCAATAAGCGCTTCTGCGGTATCTGATTGACGTTCAACAGTGTGTGTTGGTTTTGTCGTTACACCGCGGCGTGACCAGAAGTAGAATGCCAATGCTGAGCTGATTAGCCACAAAGCTGCAAATAGGGCGGTGAGATAAGGCCAGATCCCAGGGCTATCCACAGTAACAACCGTCGGGCTTACTTGTTGGGCGGGCGTAGCAGTTACTGGTGGAGTGCTTGACGTTGCGCGATCACTTGCTTTTACCGCTAACTCTAGCCCCTGCGCTTTGCTTGTTTGTTCTGATTGCAAATCGGTGTTAAACCAAGCTTGAGACACATCAGGAAGCGAGATGTTTCCTGCCTCTTTCGGAATCAAGACTTGCTTGTAAACAACGACAGAATCACCTGACTGAGTTGTGCCAAATTGCGGCTTCTCTTCATAAACACGTACCGAATTAGGGTAGGTGATATTCAGTTTTGGCAGCTGGTGTTGCGTTAAGTTGCTAGCCGTCATCGTGATGGTACGAGTTAACGAATCACCCGCTTCCATTTCAATGGTTTGGTTGTCGCCTTCTAAACCATTACTATTTCCCAGTTGATTGCCTTGGCTATCCGACCATTGCTGTATCAATTTGAAGTTTGATGTTGGTAACCACTCACCCTTGTAGCCTTTTGGCACAACCTTTACGGTGACATCTAAGGTTTCAACGGGTGTGTCGAGTTGGAACAAACGTGTTGTACTAGAGTTATTGGTTGAGTAGACAACAGCTCCTGTTAGCTTCGGCCCGTTCAGCTTAAATTGACCTGCTTTTTGTGACGAGATACGGAATGACTGTTGAACTACCGTCACCTCCTTTCCATTGAGAACGTCTTGAAATTGCTTCGATTCCCCAATAGGTTCCACATCTAAGCCTGAAGAGCTCGGTGGCGCGATTTTCGGATCTTGAAGCCTTCTTGGATCCGCTTTAATGATCAGCTTTACATCAAGCTCTGCGGTCTCTTGTGGGTATAGTGAGTTCTTGCTGAGATTAAGTTGAAACTCAGCCATGTCATGTTGAGTTGGCGCCGCTTTATTAACGGCGACATTGATGGTGATAGGCTTGGTTTTAGCCCCTTCAATGTCAAAGCTAGGGATCTGTATCCGGCCTAAGCGCAGTGGAGCAAGGGTGATGTTCCACTCGCTTGACACCGAACGGCTGCCATTGACGATTCGCATCGACGAGCCAAAGCTTGGTGTACCGACATAGAAGTCCTGCTGGAGCGCTGTTAGATCTAGAGCATCAGAGGAGACCTTTTCATCGGTTGCAACTCTAAGAAGGAACACTTCATCTTTGGTGACACTGTTATGTGAAACGCTCGCCACGGCGTTTGCAGCCAATACTGAGAAGGACGAGAAAGCTCCCAACAACAATGTTAGGAGTACGGATAAAAATGGCTTGTTTAAAAATCGCATGGTTACCACTTTTTGTTCTGGTTGTTAGGAGCACTTTTTTGTCGTGCTTGTAAAATCATTTGCGCTTTAAGCAGTTGGCTCGGGTCACGGGCGCTTTCTACTTGCTCAAGTTTTCGCATGTCAGGGTCGCTCGACAGAGGTTGATCTGAGGTTTGTGCTACAGCTTGCTGACTACTTTGCTCACCATCTTCTTTTGAAGCTTGTTGTGCGCTAGCACTTTGAGGTGTAGCGCCTTCTTGGTCACTCTGTTTCGGCTGATCACTGTTACTTTGTTGCGTGGCTTGCTTGTCGTCTTGTTTAGACTTTTCAGAGTCAGAGTGATTTTCAGGTTGGCCTTGAGATGAGTTTTGGTCTTGGCTACCGCGTTGATCTTGGTTACTGCTTTGATCTTGCGACTTGCCACTGGAGCTTTGTTGTTGATCCTGAGAGCTTTGCGAAGAATCATTTTGCTGACCTTGCTGACCTTGCTGACCTTGCTGATTTTGGTCATTCTGGTCTTTGGAGTCAGAATCGCCTTGCTGTTGCTGTTGCTGTTGCTGTTGCTGTTGCTGTTGCTGTTGCTGTTGCTGTTGCTTCTGAGCCTGTTCGACAATCTCTAGGTTCTTCTTCGCATAAGCATGTTCAGGGTTGCTTTCAAGAATACGTTGATACTCTTGGATCGCTTGGTCGTACTTACCTTGTTGGGCTTGAGCGTTAGCAAGGTTGTAGCGAGCATCTTCACTAGAAAGCTCTTGCAGCGTCTGCTCTGCGGCTTCGAAATCACCGGCTTTGTATTGAGCAATGCCTTTCCACTCTTGTTGGGTGAACTGTTCAGCAGCTTGTTGGAAGTCCTCGTCCTGATACAGCTGATAGCCTACTTGATCATTGGTTTTCCACGGGTTCGCAAACGCAGTATTTGGTTGGCTAAAAGAGATAACTCCAGCTAAGGCACACCAAATAACCCCTTTCCTGAATAATCCAAGTGCCGGAAGTAATAGCAAAGGCAGTAACCAGAAACCGTTGTTCACTCTGGTGTTGAGTGAGTTCTTGGTCTTGGTTACTTCCGATGTTGTTGCAACGCGGTCGAGGTAGCTCGCGATGTGTTCAACATCTGAGTTATCAAATTGAACTTCAGTGAACGTGCCACCATAGCGGCGTGTAAGCTCGCGCATGTTCTTCAAGTTGGTTCTTGCCACCACGGTTTGTCCTGAGTCGCTTTGCAGCATCGACCCCGTAGGTAACGAGATTGGCGCACCGTTTTCACTCCCTACAGCTAGAATCGACAATGTCCAATCGTTGCCAGAGAGTAGGGAGTCGATCTGCTTCTTCTCTTGGTCATCGATGTCATCAGCAATCAATACCAAATCACCTTGGTAGATCTTCGCGCGAGTCATCATATCAATCGCAAGCTTAACGGCTGATGCGGCATCACCACCTTGATAAGGCATGATATCTGGCGATAGGTTAGGCACTAGGTTTTTGATGGTGTTGATGTCTGACGTTAGCGGGCTAATGGTGTAAGCATCCCCAGCATACGCCACCATGCCTGTTAGCCCTTCCTTCCATAATGAAAGCAGATCAAGAGCCTTGTATCGCGCTTGAGTTAAGCGATTCGGCTTAATATCGGTGGCATACATTGACATCGACATGTCCATGATCACAACTCGTGCCTGCGTTTTTTCAAAGCTTGGTTGTTCGTTTTTCTCGAAGCTTGGCCCAGCTAACGCAATAACGCCGACCAGCCACCAAATACCGAAGTAAGTACTGCGATTTTTCGATGGCTTGCTTGATTCTGGCGCCAAGTAACGGGCGATGTGTGACGCGAGTAATCCTTGCTTAGATTGTGTCTTGCTCAGCCACCAAATAGCGGGCAGCACGACAAGCGCCAAGAACCAATATGGGTAGATAAAAGTAAAGTTAGACATTGTTTCTCCTAATGGCTAACAGCATAAATGCGAAGAACATTGCCGCCGACAGTGGCCATACAAACCACTCTTGTTGCGGTCGCCAGATCTTAGTGGCGTTCGTCACGGGCTCTAACTGGTTAATGGTGTCGTAAATCGTCGCTAACTCTTTGCTGTCACGCGCTCGGAAGTACTGACCGCCGGTGCGTTTGGCAATTTCTATTAGTGTACGTTCATCCAAGTCTTGAGCAGTATTGACTTTGCGCGTCATGAAGAACTCTTTGACCATCATCTCGCCTGCACCGACACCAACGGTGTAAATCGTTGCGTCGTATTTCTTTGCAATATCCGCCGCTTCTAATGGGTCTAATACCCCGGCGGTATTACTGCCGTCGCTGAGTAGAATCATTACACGTTGGGGCGCATCGCTATCGACAAAGGTTTTGGTGGCAAGACCAATACCATCACCAATCGCTGTTTGAGTACCAATCAGCTTTAACACCGCTTGATTGAGCTGTTGTGAAAGCGTATCTCTATCTAGCGTAAGCGGGGTCTGCAAGTAGGCGTGATCAGCAAATAACACCAGTCCAACTCGGTCGCCTTTTCGTCGCTCAATAAAGTCACTCAATACGCGTTTCACCGCCGACAAGCGGTCGATGTATTCGCCATTGAACTGCATGTCTTCTTGGCTCATCGAATAGGAGAGGTCGACAACTAACATTAAATCACGATGCTTCGGCTGAAACTCCACCGGTTCGCCATACCATACAGGGCGTGCGCTCGCCGTAACCAGCAGAAGCCAGATAATCACGGACAACGCCTTTGGTAAGCGACTGCTCGGTGTTTTGGTATTGCTGTCTTCTGGCAGAAATGGAAGCCTTAGGGCATTGCTCGATTCTGACTTTGGTGAGAACAAGTAAACGAGCAACGGCAGTGGCGCGATGAAGAACATCCACCACCAAACGAACTCGATGTTTAGCAAGTCCCTGCTTAGAAACATAGTGCTTAGAAAATCACTCATAACGACCTCGCTTTGGAGGAAGTGCTTTGCGAAGCCAAGTTTCGCAATCATTAACCAATTGCTGTTGAGCCTTTTTCTGTTCGTCGTTCATTAGGGCTACATCTTGATAGAGCGCTTGTTGCCACTGGGATTGTTTTGCTACAAATAACGGCTTCGCCAATTGCGCATCTAAGAACTTCAACCAATCATCACCAGACAAACCTGCAATTTTTTCACGAGGGAAATAGCTCAGTGCTGCTTGACGAAGGATGCGTTGTGCTTTGCTCGGAGACAAGCCATCTTGGGACTGACTATTACTAAAGTAAGACAGCGCTTCTTGTTTCGCCTGTTGATTGTTTTTTCTACGTTTTAGAATGAAAAACACCAAGGCAATCAGGAAAATGGCTGTGATAATGACTGCCCACCAACCCCACGCCAAAGGCCACCAAGTCGGGGCGTCTGGCGCAATCACCGGACTTAAATCTAAGGGCTGTTTCATGACTGAGCTCCTGATATCTGGCTCATGAGTGACTGCGCACTCGACAGCGAGCTATAAGGTATCGCGAGAGATAACCCCATCTGTTGCAGCTGCTGTTTCTTAAGCGAAAAAGCATGGTTAAGCTTTTGCTTTTCTTTATTAGAAGAGAAATTAAACCATTGAGTTTTGCTGCCATCGGTGACCTGTTTAGAGCCTTTATAGGTGGTTTCACCTTGCTCTAGCGGGTCGTAGAAATGCACAAGACGTACTCTGTTGTGTCGGCGAATTTGACTGATAAGTGAGTAGTCACTTTCTTGGTAACGCACAAAGTCACTGAGCATAATAATATCGCTTCCTTTAGGGCAAAGCTGGTGCAGAGATTTCAGCCCATGCTCTAAGGTCGTGTCATTATGATTGTCGTGATTAGTCAGTGCCGTATTATTGATTTCTATGACTTTTTGCAAAATACGCAGTGGAGCATGGTTGCTTGCACTTGGCTTAATCTCAATGACCTCTTTGCCAGTATCGATCACCGCGCCAATTCGATCTTTTTGAGCCACAGTAAGCCAGCACAGTTGGCTAGCAAAGTGTGCAAGTTGAACCGATTTCAGCAACAAGGTTGAGCCGAAAATCATGCTGCTTGATAAATCTAAATACAAGATGACAGGTTGTTCTCTCTCTTCAGAGAACAGCTTAGTATGCGCTTTGCCCGTTCTGGCTGTTACACGCCAATCAATGCTGCGAATGTCATCTCCCGCTTGATATTGACGAACTTCAGAGAAATTCATCCCGCGACCTTTACGGTTGCTCTCGTGTTGGCCGTTAAGCTGTGACCAAAGGCTCTTGGCGGGAGGCAACCAGCGAACAGACTGCGCTTTGTATTGCAGAAGTTCGTCCAGGTTTAACGTGACACCGTCACTATGGTTGGGTAGTTGATTATTCATGCGCGTATCCCTATGCGCTGCCAACCAATGAAATAAGGTGTGCGATCACTTGGTTTGCGGTGACACCTTCAGCTTGTGCGTGGTAGCTGCGCAGTAGACGGTGGCGTAACACAGGGAATGCCATCGCTTGAACGTCTTGTGGCGTGACGTAATCTCGTCCTGCAAGCCAAGCGTGAGCGCGGGCACAACGGTCTAACGCAATGGTTGCACGCGGGCTGACACCCATGTCTAACCATTGATCAAGTTGGTCACTGTATTGCTTAGGTTGGCGAGTCGCCATAACCAGTCTGATGATGTACTGCTCAATGGTGTCTGCCATGTGAATGTTGAGCACTTCTTGGCGCGCTTCGAAGATAGTTTGTTGAGAAATAGGCTCTGGTTGAATAGGTTGGTTACCTTGAGCTTCGCCTCTGTTGAGGCGCAAGATCTCCAGCTCACTTTCCATGTCTGGATAAGCCACTTCTAAATGCAGCAAGAAACGGTCTAATTGAGCTTCTGGTAGCGGGTAAGTACCTTCTTGCTCAATCGGGTTTTGCGTTGCCATCACCAAAAATAGATCAGGCAGGGCATAGGTTTTTCGACCTGCGGTCACCTGTTTCTCGGCCATCGCTTCTAACATCGCAGCTTGTACTTTCGCAGGAGCACGGTTGATCTCATCCGCTAAAATAAGCGAGTTGAAAATCGGACCAGATTGGAAGGTAAACTCTCCGGTTTCTGGACGGAAGATATCGGTACCAGTTAGGTCGGCAGGCAATAGATCGGGGGTAAATTGAATACGGTGAAAATCTCCCTCGACACAGTCAGCCAGCGACTTTACGGCGCGGGTTTTTGCCAACCCTGGAGGCCCTTCAACTAGGATATGACCATCTGCCAATAAGGCGATCATCAGTTGCTTAACGAGCTCTTGCTGACCAATGATTTGAGACTCTAAGTAGTTTTGAAGGATTTCGAAGTTATTTTTATGCATTTTTGGACTCTCTGGGGGCCATTTGATTCTTATTTTGAGTATTGGTCACTTATTAATAGGAAAAAGTTCCAGTACATTTGCGGAATTTATTTTTTCAAAATTGGAAAGATTTACAAGTGTTTAGCTAAAAACATCGTTAGGGTGTGATTATTACCATATCAATTGGTTTTTATATACAAAAGCTCGGGGGGAGGGCGTTGTTTGAGTTCGGTTAGATATCAGGGCTGAGAGCTAAAATTGACTCTCGACAATGCGGTATTTGCTTAGTTAATTCATGCTCAAGGTGAATATTTCTAATTGTTACATCATATTTGCAGTTTTTTGAGAAGAAAGTCTCTAGTTTTATTGGTTGTGGCCGATACATCACTCAGATTGTGCATTGCTTGTTGGAGTGCACTAAAAAAGTCCTGTTCAGGGTATACCAATAACGAGCGATTCTTTTTAAAGGTCCAAATATGTTTAAAACTAACTCTCTGAGTATCAAGCAAAAAGT
Organism: Vibrio sp. 10N.247.310.98; assembly: GCF_041467395.1. Taxonomy (NCBI): domain Bacteria; kingdom Pseudomonadati; phylum Pseudomonadota; class Gammaproteobacteria; order Vibrionales; family Vibrionaceae; genus Vibrio; species Vibrio sp. 10N.247.310.98. Next base: position 51,801 of record NZ_JBFSUL010000030.1, read on the forward strand.
TGTACTTGGAATTACCTTTGCGGTTCTTGCATCGACAGTGATTGTCGGCGCAATGGCACAACAACAAGCAAGAGATGTATTAAGTCATCGATTGATCGATATTGAACTTCCAGGAATGCTAGAGCGAATCAATGGTGAAATTGACCGTGAAGTCTCTCAGTTATTGTTAGCTGCGGAGCAAATTGCTTCGAATGAATTCATTTCTGATGCTATCGAATCGACCGATCGCGATCCGGCATTAGAAAACAAGCTGGTGAAACAACTGAACAATGTTCGTAACCAGTATCAGTTGAACGATGCCTCGGTAGCGAACCGTCAAACAGCTTACTACTGGAACCAAGATGGTTTCTTACGCCAGCTAAACCAACAACAAGACGGTTGGTTCTTTGGCTTTACGCAATCTGGCCAGCAGACAATGGTCAGTATGTTCCAAGAAGCGAATGGCGAAGTGAAGATGTTTGCTAACTATCAGCAGCCTTCTGGTTTGGCGATGTCTGGTCTATCAAAATCGATGGATGACATGGTTAACTTACTCAATGGCTTTAAGATTGAAAATACAGGTTTCGTATTCTTAACCGATAGCCAAGGTGATGTACAAATTCACCGTGAGCGTTCTCGTAGCGATTCTTCACTTCAACAACTTTACGGCTCTCAATCAAGCCAACTATTGAACAAGTCGGGCTTCAATTTGATTACCACTGAAAGCCAGGGCCAAGAGCTGTTTGTGGCGAGCTTGTATGTGTCTTCAATGGACTGGTTTGTTATTGGTGTGGTACCAACAGGCGAAGTATTTGCTGAGCTAGACGCGACTGCGCAAAAGATGCTGATCATGACTGCTATCGTGGCTTTAGTCTTTATCCTAATGGGCGTAGTTCTGGCGAACAGCATCACTCAACCGATCAAGCTTTTGGCTAAGCGTTTCGGTGACCTTGGCGAAGGTGATGGCGACCTGGCGCAGCGTATTGAAGTAAAAGGCAACGATGAAATTGCACAGCTTTCAAAGGGCTTTAATGGATTCATTGAAAAGATTCACGAGTCTATGAAAGAAGTATGTTCGACAAGCCAAGCGCTTCAAGTGGCGGCAGAGAGTGTTTCTAACAAAGCACACATCACCCACGATAATAGCCAAGAGCAACGTGATCAAACCCTTCAAGTAGTTGCTGCCATTAACCAAATGGGCATGACCATCAGCGAGATTGCATCGAACGCGGCAACCGCAGCAGAAACGGCAACTCAAGCTTCAGGCAATACGGAAGTAGGTCGCTCTGTGGTGAACAAAGCAAAAGACGCGATCAGCCGTTTGGCGCAAGATATTGAAAGCACAGGTCAGGTAGTAGAGCAACTGGCTTCTACAACTCAAGACATCGGTTCTATTCTGGGTGTTATTCGTGATATTTCAGAGCAAACTAACTTACTCGCATTGAACGCTGCAATTGAAGCCGCCCGTGCTGGTGAGCAAGGTCGTGGTTTTGCGGTTGTAGCGGATGAAGTACGTAACCTAGCAAGCCGTACCGCAGATTCAACGGAAGAGATTCAAAAGATGATCAACCAACTGCAAAGCGATGCTAAAGATGCGGTAACGGCAATGAGTGCGGGTAAGGTGATTACCCTTGAAGGTGTATCGGCTTCGGATGAAGCGGTAGACGTGCTGAGTGGCATTTCAGACCGTATCGTTGATATCACAGACCGTAACACTCAAGTGGCAACGGCAACGGAAGAGCAATCAACCGTAGTTCACACCATCAACCAGAACATTGAAGAGATTAACGCAATCAACGAAGTGACAACGGGCACGGCTGAGCAACTTGCTGAAGCGAGCCAAGAGCTTCGTGATCTATCGTCTCGTCTAGATAAGATGGTTGGTTTATTTAAGCTTTAATTCTTTCAAGCTGTAACATTGCTTAGAAAGGGATATAGACGAAGAGCTGGATTCATTTCATCGTGAATTCAGCTCTTTTTATTTACGGGCTTGTTTTCTTCTAACTGACGTTCGCTTGATCTGGTTTCGGGCTTTGCACTCAATCGCCCTAGCATCATAGGGCGTAAATGAGTAAAATCTGGTTAGGTTTAATATTTAGGTAAGTATCATGAGCGATTTTGAAAAAGAACTAGAGCAGATGACTCAAGAGATGGGCGATGAGCCTGAGGTGAAACTGCCATCACTTGAAGAGCAAAAAGCAATTGTTGCTGAGTTCAAGCGACTAGAAGCGGAAGGCAAACTGACTCCTGAAGTGTTAGAGAAGCATTTTGGCCAGTTCAACAAACAGAATGATACGCCAATTCACTAAGTTGATTTAGACAGGTTTCATGTCTGAAAGAAGTGATATTAGCGGTTGGGTTCATAGCCTAACTAACAGATAAAGGTCTAGCGCTTGCTAGACCTTTTTTATGGTTCATCGCGGATTAGCGGGAACTAAAAACAAAAACGGTAGTAAG